>CAZZGM010000033.1:0-14346 GCA_964653955.1 uncultured Bifidobacteriaceae bacterium
GTCGACCTCGTCCTGCGACAGCGCCTGCGTGAAGCCGTTGTCGCGCCGGGTCTCGGCCGATTCCTCGATGACCGTCACTTCCTCGGAAAAGGCGACGGGCAGCACCAGCGTCAGCGGGTTGTCGCCGGCGCGCACGTTCAGTGTCCACGACACGTCGCGGAAACCGTCGGCCCGGGCCACCACCTGGTACGGTCCCGGCGGCAGGCCCGTGAAGGTGGCCACCCCTTCCCCGTCGACTGGCGCCTCGCGCGAGACGCCGGCGGCGTCTGTCACGGTCACCACCGCATGTGGCAGGAACCACTCGGTGGCGTCCACCACGGTCACGCGCAGCCGGCCTCCGGCCGTTGTCTGTGCCCACACCGTGCCGGCAAGTCCCAGCACCACTACCAGCGCTATCAGCAGCTTCTGCATTGTCCTGTCCACGTTCGAAGCCGACACCGAGCCCCCTGGACCGTGAGTCCGCGAGGTTGCCCGTATGCCCGCGAGATTGTTCGGCGCGTCCTAGCCGCGGGGCTTCTCGAACTCCGACGCCTTGACGTTCGGGTTCACCCGGAATTTTTCGATGGTCCATTCCTCGGAAGGCTGTCCCTCGATGGACACGTCCACCCGGTGCGGCAGCATCACGCCATTCACCTTCTTGTAGTTGCTCAGATACATGGCGAACTGCGAGGCTGGCGGCGGCCCCTGCTTGCGCAATTCCTCGATGCGCCGCTCCATCTCTTCCCGGGATGGGGGTGGGCCACCCTGGCCACGCCCGCCGCGTCCGCCAGGACCACCGGGCCCCTGCATCATCATCATCGGCCGGACTTCCCGGTACTGCACCATCAGCGGCAGGTGAGTCTGCTGATCGACGAAGAGGCGCACGGGCTGGCCGGCTTCGTCCTTCGTCTCGAGGACGTCGGCCTTGCCATCGGGTGAATCGGCCTCGCCCGCGTAGGCAAACGACTGCGGGCTTTCGGCCAGCAGCGCCACCAGCCACCGCTGCAGCTCCATCCTCATCCGCCGCGCGCGCTGCTGCTCGATTTGCTCGGGCGACAACGCGCCGCCCCCCGGTCCGCCACCAGGACCGCCCATGATGATCTGGCGGCCACCGCCCATGCCCCCGCGGTTCTGGATGTCGTCCCAGGCCACCGTGCCGTCGAACCCGGAAATCCGTTCGACCGAAGGACCGCGCGAACCGCCGCCCATGCTCATTTCTTCGGACCGGCGAAGCTTGTCGGGACGCTGCAGGGTGATGAGCAGCATGCCGTCCATCTCACGCTGGCCCATCGACCGGCGAAACGGCCCCTCCGCGCTCAGCGTCGTCACCGCCGCCAGGCTGTCGCCGCCCAGCGCCTTATGGACGCGGGCCAGCACCTCGGCGGCCTGGTCCTGCGCCAGCACCGGCATGCCGGGCCCGATCGGCCCGAGGTCGACCACGTTGGCCAGCATCACGATGGCCACCACCACTGCTGCACGAGTCATTGCCACGTCCCGTTCCTCCTGAAATCCCTGCGGCGTTCGGTCCTGGTAACCGCAGCTTCTGTCTGAGTATTACGACGCAAACCCTTCAGATGACGTCAAGGCTCGGCTAAGAGTTTGTTAAGCATGTTAAATCGCTGATTTCACGCGATTTATGCGAATTTTCCGCGTGCTAGACTCGCTCCCATGGTCCCGCGCACGTTCCGGGTATCGGCAGTAACGGTGCTGGCTGCGGTGGTAATCGTGCTGGTGCCGTCGCTCGCCTGGTTGCAGTACCGCTGGGTGGGCCAGGTCAGCGAAGCCGCCCACGAGCGGATGCAGCGCTCGCTGAGGACGTCGGTGGCGCAGTTTGCGACCGCGTTCGATGGCGAGCTGTCGCGAGCGCTCGCCGGCCTGCAAGTGGAGGGCGCCACCGTCCGCAAGGAAGACTGGACCTCGTACGCGCAGCGCTACAACGACTGGGCCGACCGTTCGGCGGACGCCCGTATTGTGCGCGACGTGCTGCTGGTGGACGTGGCGCCACACGCCACGCGTGAACGGCGCCGCACCTCCGACGACGTGCGGGCCGACCAGCTGCGGCTACGTCGCTGGGACAACGACCGGCGCGCTTTCGTCGCCGCCACGTGGACCGACGACCTTGCCGCCATGCGCGCGCCACTGGCCGAGCATCTGGGCGACATCCGCCATTTGCGCGGCCAGTCGGGTCCGGCCCGTTTCCGCCGCGACATTGCCATCACGGCCGGTGACGACTTCACATTGATTGGCCCCGTCACGCTCTTCCAGTTCGACGACGACCACCGGACGCCGCCGAGGATCGATGTGCTGGGCTTCACGCTGGTCCGGCTCGACGAAGAGTACATCCGCAGCACGATGCTGCCGGCGCTGGCGGCGCGACACTTCCACGACGAAGAAGGCACCGGCGATTACCGCGTGGCCGTCACCGACCGGCAGGACGCCTCCCGCTTGATATGGGAGTCGGAAACGGGAGCAGCGGCGTCCATGCAGGCGCACGCCGACGTGGAAGCGGCCTTCATGTCGCCACGACCGGATCAGGTGGTCATGCTGGCGCGCGACGACACCGGCCAGCGCGGCAATACGCGGAACGGCACGGAGCGCATTGTCATTTCCATGTTCCAGGATCGGCGCTCGGGCGGTCCTGGTCCCGAAGGCATCACGCAGCCGGAACGCGGCCGCGCCCCGTTCGAAGGCCGGTGGCAGATTGCCGCCACGCACCGGGCAGGCTCGCTCGAAGCCGCCGTCGCCGAACTGCGTTCGCGCAACCTGCTGCTCAGTTCGGGCATCCTGCTGCTGCTCACGACCGCCATCGGACTCATCGTGGTGTCGGCACGGCGCTCGCAGGAGCTGGCCCGTCAGCAGATGGAGTTCGTGGCGGCCGTGTCGCACGAGTTGCGCACGCCGGTATCCGTCATTGGCACCGCGGCCAGTAACCTGGCCGATGGCGTGGTGGCCGACCCGGCGCGCGTCCGCACCTACGGCGAAACCATCCAGGGCGAAGCCAGGCGCCTGGGCGAAACCGTGGAACGCGTGCTTCAGCTCGCGGGTATTACCGCCGGCAACGCCGCGGCGTCACACAGCGCGGTGCCGGTCGACGACCTCGTCCGGCGGTCGCTGACGGCATGCCGCGTGGAAATCGAAGCCAGGGGCGTCAACGTGGAAGTGGATGTTCCCGATCATCTGCCGCCCGTACACGGCGACGCCATGGCGCTTCGTTCGGCACTGCAGAACCTCGTGAGCAACGCGGTCAAGTACGGCGGCGAGGCACGCTGGGTGCGCATCGAAGCCGCGCCCATTCCAGGACACCGCAGCCGTACCCGGCGCCCGGCGCTCTCCACCGGCGCGACAGAGGCCGGGCAGGTCGCCATTCGCGTGACCGATCGCGGCATAGGCATTGGCGCCGACGATCGCAAACACATCTTCGAACCGTTCTATCGCGGGCGCGAAGCCGTCTCGCGTCAAATTCAGGGCAGCGGCCTCGGACTGAACCTCGTCTCGCGCATTGCCGAAGCGCACGACGGCCGCGTGGAAGTATCGAGCGAGCCCGGACGCGGCAGCACGTTCACGCTGGTACTGCCCGTTTCGACGAGCCAGCCCACACAACACGTACACGTCGACTATCAGACCGCGCCGGACTCGGCCCGCCTCGGATGGGCAGCCGCCGATCCATCGGCGCGCTGATCCGCGCCGCCTCCGTCACGATTCGGGAACTCTCGGAATGCCTTCCGCACGTCTGCTGCTCGTCGAAGACGAACCCGGTCTCCAGCTCACGCTGAGCGATCGACTGTCCGCCGAAGGCTACCAGGTGGAAACAGCCGGCGACGGCAACACGGCCATTCGACGCGGCAGCGGAGAACCCTTCGACCTGATCGTGCTGGACGTCATGCTGCCCGGCAAGGATGGCTTCGAAGTGGCGCGCGCGCTGCGGCAGCAGGGCGTGATGACGCCCATCCTCATGCTGACCGCCCGCACACAGGTGGTAGACCGCGTGGTCGGCCTCAAGCTGGGGGCCGACGACTACCTCACCAAACCGTTCGACCCCATGGAACTGCTCGCCCGCCTCGAAGCGCTGATGCGTCGCGCGCCGGCCAGTTCGGGCGTGTCACTGGAGCGCTACCAGTTTGGCGAAGTGCTGGTGGACGTACGCCGCGCCGAAGTGTCCAGAAACGGCGATCCCCTGGAGCTGTCAGCCAAGGAATTCCAGCTGTTGCGTTATTTCATCGAAAACCGTGGCACCACGCTTTCGCGTGAAACGTTGTTGCAGGACGTGTGGGGCTACACGGCCACGCCGTCCACGCGAACCGTCGACGTGCACGTGGCCTGGCTGCGGCAGAAGCTGGAGCCGAACCCGCGCGTGCCGCAGTTCATCCTTACCGTGCACGGCATGGGCTACAAGTTCGCGGGATAACAAGCGCCGATGATGGCACTCGAGTATTCGTTGATACGCTCCACTAGTTGCTGTCGACCGGCGCACCCGGCCTGAGAATCACATACGCCGGCAGGCCCACCGCGCGGAACCGCTTCATGACATCCACCGCCGGTGGCTCGTCGGGCTGCTCGGCCTGAAACTTGATCTTCACGTACCCCTCGAGCGCACCCTTTACCGACGGATCCACCAGCGTCGTCTTGTCCATCGTCAGGCAGTTCTTGCACCACGTGGCCCAGAGGTCCACGAGCACGGGCTTGCCTTCGCGCTCGGCCGCGGCCAGTCCCGTGGCCAGCGAAGAGTGCCAGCCTTCCTTGAGCTTTTCTTCCACGCTGGATGCCACCTCGCCGGCGTCCACCCAGCGGCTGGAAAACAGCTCGTACGACAGGTAGCCGTAGTAAACAGCCGTGCCGAGAATGATGACGCCAAACGCCTGCTTGACACGCACCATCCAGGGGCCTGGCTTGGGCAGCGAGGCCAGACCGGCTCCCGCCAGCGGCCAGGGAATGGCCATGCCAATCCCGAGAAAGAACGGCAGCGCCAGCGCAATGGTGGTGCCCGTGGCGTAGAGATTGCTCGAAAACAACACCACCTGAATCACCACCGGTGCCACGCAGGCACCCGCCAGCAGCGCCGCAACGGCTCCCATCGAAAACGCCAGCACGAACGTCCCGCGGCCGGCGCCCGTTCCAACGTTGCCGGCGTACCGCGAGAAGTCGATCTCGAACACGTCGAACATGGCCAGCGACAACACCACGAACAACACCGCAATCCCGAGGTTGAACCACGGCGACGCGTTGATGGTGCCAAACGTGCTGGCGGTCAGGACGACAATGAGGCCCAGCACGCCGTAGACGAACGCCATGGCACCACCGTAGGTGAGCCCCAGCAGAAAGCCGCGCTTGCGCGACGACGCCTGCGCACCTGCGCCAATGATGGCCAGGTTGACGGGAATCATCGGCAGCACACACGGCGTCAGATTGAGCGCCAGCCCACCAAGCAGCACGAGAAACAGGATGGCCAGTGGACCACGGCCCTCGAAGAGCCCCTGTTCCGTAATGCCTGCTTCGGCGTTGTGGATGAACGTGAGGAAGTCGTTCGTCCCGAGATACCCGCCCGTGGACGCCACCACGGTGAACCGATCGAGCTGCGCTATGCCGCCGTCGGGGCCACCGACAGAGCCACCATCAGGGGCAGGTGCCGGTGCGGGTACCGCTTCTGACGGCCTCGTCCCGGTCCCGAACGGAATGGCCGCAAATACCTCCGCGTCTTGGGCGGTCACGGCGGCATTCGTGCCGACGACACGCAGCGTCCACTCCGTTTGCGCGTTCGCCGGGGCGTAACACATCTTGTCGTCGCACGCCTGATAGCGCAGGCGCGCCGGCAGCGCCAGGTCGCCCGCTGGTACGTCCGCGGACAGACTCAACTGCACGCCAATGACGAACTCGCGCTCGAATACCAGCAACGGCTCGGGCAGCCCTTCCTGCTCGAAGTCCTCGGCCTCCGGAAACACGAGCTCTTCCACCGACACGCCATCTGGTGCGTCGATGCCCAGTTCCGTGGCAATGAGCGACGGGTCACGAGGCCGGTCCGACTGCACGTGGAACCCCTCGGGCAGCGCCACCTTGAGCGCGGCACGCACGGTACTGCCCGCCTTCACCCCGTCGCTTTCGACAAAGGTCGTCAGCTCCGCCGGAATGCGCCGAAGCTGAGCCGTGGCGGAACCAGCAGTAACGACAAGGGCCAGCAGCGCGAGAACGAAGGAACGGGACCGCATCAGTGGCATGTTCAATTTAGATAGTACAGGGAAACAGAAGGTTCCGGGGTTTCGCGTGCCTGCCTTCTCTCACGCCTCCGCCGGCGTAATCCACTTCGGCACGTCGGGCAGGATCACATCCGCCAGGGCCGACAGCAGCCGTCCGGGCTCGCCGTCCACCAGGATCGTTTCCCGGTGCCGGGGACGGATGAAGTGCTCGTCGACGGCATGGTCCAGCAGGCGGATGAGCGGATCGTAGAAGCCTTCGACATTGAGCAATCCGCAGGGTTTCCGGTGCACGCCAAGCTGCGTCCAGGTAACCACCTCGAAAAATTCCTCGTAGGTGCCAAACCCGCCCGGTAGCGCGACGAACGCATCCGCCAGTTCGGCCATCAACGACTTGCGCGTGTGCATGGAATCGACGATGCGAAGGTCGCTCAGGCCATGGTGTGCGACTTCGCGCAGCGCCAGGCCGTGCGGGATGACGCCTGTCACCTCCCCGCCGGCTTCGAGCACGGCATCCGCAACGACACCCATCAGGCCAACGCGCCCGCCGCCATAGACGAGGCCCATCCCGCGCGCCACGATCTCGCGGCCAAGCACGCGCGCCGCTTCGGCATAGGCCGGCCGGACACCGGCCGACGACCCACAGAACACACAAACACGCCTCATTCCACCTTCTGCCTTCCGCCTTTTTGCCTTTTGCCTTTTGCCTTTTGCCTTCCAATCTTGTCACGGCCCCGCCGACGTCTACACCCGCATCAGCACCCCTCGCGCGGGCCGGCCAGTCGCATGCGCGACAGCCTCTGCGTAGAGCGCCACCTGCCGTCGGTAGCCCGCCTCGCCGGGCCCCAGTTCTACATCCGTCTTGAAGTCCACAATCACCCAGCCTTCTTCCTCTTCGAAGGCCAGGTCTGCCTGGCCGTCTATCAGCACGCCGGCGCGCACCAGCGACACCGGCACCTCCCGGAGGCATCGTCGGCCGCTCGACGCCGCCTCACGTGCGGCGCGAATCAGCGGATGACGCAGCACATCGCGAGCCACTGCCGCCGCGGCAACGCCTTCGTCGGCCGGTGCGTTCAGCAGGCGGGCCTGAATCTCGCTGACGCCCTCCACCTCATCGTCCGGTGCCGTGAGAGGCACCAGGGCAAGCACGGCGTGTACGAGCGTGCCAAACCGGCCGCCGGCTGGCCGCCCGGCGCGGGGCGGCACGGTGGCAATGGTCACGGCAGCGTCCCCGTCCATGTCGTCCGCACGAAGCTTCGCCCACTCGGTGGCCGTCAGCACCGCCAGCGACGGCTGTGTCCCCCGGGCGATGGTGTCGGCCCGCCATTGCTGCCAGGCGTCGAACCGCGCTCGATCCGCGGCCACATCCTCCGGACGGGCCTCTTTCGTGATGAGATCCTCGCGGCGCAGGCCGCGGCGTTCCTCACCGCGAGCGTCGATGGCCAGCGGGTCCCACCACACCACGGTGAACGGCTCGCCGGTGGTGGCGTCGCGCATGGCATAGGCGCCGGGCCTGACGGTAGCGGCCGTGGCCGTTTCCATATCGGGCCGTTCCAGCACCGTGTCGCGCCCCGCAAACACCGGCACACCCGCCACGTGTTCCGGGCTCTGTCGCGTGCTCACCGCTGGATAAATGCACGCCGCAAGTGGATCCACCCAGCTCCGTTCGTACGGCGCGTCGCCAACGTTTGGCACCACCAGCAAATCACGCGCGCGCGTGGCGGCCACGTAGGCCAGCCGGATGCCTTCGGCGCGATCACGGCTCGCCTCGATGGTGTCGTGTTCGGCCAGGTCGAGCGGCATCCATCCACCCAGCTTGATGGCGCACAGCCCCTGTTTCGTATCGAGGTATCGCGATGCCTCGTCGCGACTCAGCTTGCAGCCGATGTCGGCCAGGATGACCACCGGAAACTCGAGGCCCTTGGCCTTGTGCACGGTCATCAACCGCACGCCGTCTGCACCTTCTTCGACGATGGGCGCTTCGGGTGTGGGTGCGCGGCCGGCTGCCTCGCGCAGTTCGTCGACGAAGCCGCGGAACGACAACCCACCATCGGCTTCGTACTGCCGTGCCATCTCGGCAATCTGCAGCACGTTGGCCAGCACCTGTTCACCACCGCGCCACAACACGAACCCCGCGTGCGCGCGTGTCGCTTCCATCAACTGGCCAATCGTGTCGGCCACCGGCCGGTGATTGCGAAGGCGGTTGAGATCCCTCAGCAAACCCAGGGCATCGGCCACGGGCCGGAGAGGTTCAGGCACGACTTCCGGAACGCTGTATGGGCGGAATCCGTGACCAAGCGCGTGCCACGCCAGCAGGTCCTCTTCACCCAGCGCGAAGAACGGCCCGCGCAGCGTGGCGAATACCGACAGCGCATCGCCCGGCCACTCGATGGCCGTCAGCGCCGTTCGCAGCGCATCCACTTCTTCCCGCTCGTGGAACGCCTTGCCGCCCACCAGCAGGTGTCGCACGCCGCGCGACTCCAGCGCCTCCACATACGCCTGCGTCACATCCTCCTGAAAATTGATGAACCGGCGGAACAGCAGGCAGATGTCGCCGGCCGCAATGGGACGACGGGTGTTGCCGGCGGGCACGGTCCAGCCGCTGTCGGCAATGAGCCAACGCACGAACTCGCCCACCGCCTCCGGCAGCGACGCAGCAATGTTTCCCAGCGTCACCTGACGGCGTCCGTAAGGACGCGGCACCGGCAGCGCCACGACCGCCGGTTGTGTCTCGTGGTCACGCCGTTCCGGCCGAAGCTCCACGTATCCAGCCTGCAGCGATGCGGCGTCACGCACCATGTGTGTGCTGAACGCGGCATTCACCGCGCGCTGGATGGCAGGCACGCTGCGAAACGACGTCCGCAGCGTCACACGCCGTGCACCTTCACGCTCCAACTGGTCACAGATCTCGTGGTAGATGCCCACGTCCGCTCTGCGAAAGCGATAGATGGACTGCTTCGGGTCGCCGACGATGAAGAGTGCGCCGGGACGGACGCGGCCACGTTCGTCCGAGGCGAGGTGCAGCAGGAGATCGGCCTGCAGAGGGTCGGTGTCCTGGAACTCGTCGACGAGGATGTAGCGGAACCGCTGCTGGAACTCGCGCCGCACATCGGCGTTGTCGCGGACGAGCGCCCGGGCGCGGATCAACAGGTCGAGAAAGTCCAGCGCGCCGGCTTCCTGCTTCCGCCGCTCGTAACCTTCGATGCAGTTCTGAAGGTCTGTGTGCACCAGTGCGGCCAGGTCCGCATCCGCGCGGCCCCGAAACTCGACGAGCCCCGCCACCAGCGCTTCGCGGGCGTCCAGGATGGTCTGCCGTGCCACCTGGCGGCTGTACTGCGCGCCGCTGCCCTTTCCCTGGAGCAGATCGCGTGCCCGTGCGGCCAGCGCACAGAGGCGCGCTTCCCATCCGTCGTGGTCGCTGTGTCCCCGCGATCGCAGCTGCTCGATGTCCGCCGATGCCCGGCGCAGCTCTTCGGTGTTCCGGTATACGAGATCGCCACGGCTGATCGGTGCCTTGCTGAGTTCCGCGAACACCTTCAGCGCGTCGACGAGCGCTTCGGTCTCCCGTTCGCGTGCGAAGCCCGGCGGACGCGTCCAGGGGGCCGGATGATCGCGCCACTCGAGAAGCTCGCGGCCGGCGCGTCGCAGCCGCTCCAACGGACCGTTGTCTTCTTCGTCCGGCGACCAGGCCGACCGCGGGCGACGCAGCGATCGGCGCACGCCTTCCGACGGTGCGTCGAGATGCTGCTGCATCCAGTCGCTGAAGGCTTCGTCATAGAGCCGCCCCGCCTGACCTTCCGTCAACACCTCGAACGCCGGGTCGACGCATGCCTCCACCGGACGTTCGCGCAACAGGTCGGCGCAGAAGCCGTGGATGGTGCTGACGTGGGCCTCCTCGAACCGCTGCACGGCACGCTCGAGCCTGGCTGCCGCATCGCTGCCGGCTTCGGCACCGAGCCGCGCCCGCTCCAGTTCCTCACGCAGACGCAGCTTCAGTTCGCCGGCGGCCTTCTCGCTGAAGGTCACCGCCACGATCTGGTCGACACGTTCGGCTCGACCGGTTTCGATGAGCCTGACCACACGTTTCACCAGCTCGGTCGTTTTTCCGGTACCCGCCGCTGCCTCCACGACGAGCGTGTCGTCGAGCGCTTCGCTGATGAGATGCCGGTCGTCTGCAATCACGGCATCCTCCGCAGTTCATCGAGATCGGCCAGCGGGCCCGCGGGCTTCTTCGAGGTCCGCCGCTCCTCGTCCGGCCCGCACACCGGCACGAACGAGCAGAACGCGCACGCGCCGCGTGCCGGCCGGGCGGCCAGCGTGCCGCGTTCCACCGCCCGATCGACGATCTCCAGCACCTCCACGCCGTGCCGTCTCGTGAGTGCATCCAGAGGAATGACGTGCTGCGAGTAATGCCCGACCGCCGTGCAATAGGACAAACGGCCTTCGGCCACGGTGTCCCCGGTCATGTCCTCCAGCGCCAGCCCATAAAGAACGGGCTGCAGCACGCGCCCGCCGTCCACGACGGTGGTGAGCGTGGTGCGGTTCCTGCCCGTCTTGTAGTCCGTGACACGCACCACATCCGTGCCGGGTCTGCGCTCCACCAGATCGATGGAACCACGAACAAGGAATCGTCCGTCGATGCGCGCCGGCGCTTCGGCCGAAGCCGGGTCGTGCTGACCGTTACGCGGCAGACCGAACGACAGCTCGAACCGTTCGGGTACCCATGAGCGGCCATCCGCCACCAACTGCTCGAGCCAGCGATCGAGATCGCGGCTCATCGTGTCCACCTCGTCGTGCCACACCCGCTCGATGGCTGGTGCGAGCCGGTCGTACTCTTCACTGGTCACGCGCCGCATCGCCTGCTGCAGCACCGCCCTGGCGTCGGCCAGGCGTGTGTCGTCCACCGGCAGCAGGCCACGCACCTGCAGTTCGCGCAGGCACTCGGTCTGAATGGCGTGAAACAGGCTGCCCCTGGTCAGTGGGTCGAGATACTGCAGCGGCGCGGGTTCTTCGAGCGGAGCCAGGCGATAGACGGCACTCAGCAGGAACTGATAAGGACACGACGCAAACCGCTGCAGCGCCGTCAACGAGTAGGGCCGTGCCGTCAACCGCTGCGCCTCCAGAGCGGCGCGTGTCGTATCGGCGACACGAATGAGGCCATCCGATGTGTGCCATCGCGGCTGCCAGCGTGCCCATCGTTCGGTAACCGAGCGGCGGAGCGCGTCGTTCAACTGAATCAGGTAACGCGCGCGGCCGTTCGATGCTGTTTTGTGTCCGTCTTTCAACAGCGGCCGCAGCACGGCAAGGTCGTGCTCGAATGCATCGATGGCCCGGTCCGGATCGTCCGGTGCCGGCCAGGCCAGTGACGCGCCTCCTTCACGCGCGGCGTTGTCGGCCAGCTCGGCATACCGCGGAATGACGCCCGTCACGGCGCGCATGATGTCGAGCACATAGAACGACGGCACGCGCGGCCGCGACTCGCCGAGTTCGATCCGTGGATACGACAGGTGGATACGCTCGGTCGCCGCCCCCACCGCCAGGCGCAGTTGGAGCCGCTCGGCATCAGCGCGTGTGTCCGCCACCGCCAGCGACCGATCGACCACCTGCCGCCTGCGATCCAGCAGCAGCGCATCTTCACGGAGCCGCTGCGGAAACACGCGCTCGGCCAGCCCCGGCACGAACACCACGCGGAACTGCCGGCCGCGGGCCGATGCCGGCGTGCCAACGAACACGGCCCCTTGACGACGGCGCGGCGGCTCGTGCGTCAGCGTCAGCAAGCGCGGTGTGAGCACGTCGCGGACCTCGGCCAGCGATACCGGGCCAATGCCTCCAAGCGGCGCCATCTCGGCCAGCACCCGCAGGACACGCGCGGGTCTTCGAATGACACGCGGCACCAGACGCTCGAACGTTTCCAGCCACTCACGCCACACGCGCGGCGAACGCCAGCCGTCCAGCACCTCGACGATGGGAAGGGCAAACTGCTCGAGGTGAGACAGCTCTTCCCGGTCGCGAAGTATGGCGGCCACACGCGCCGAATCTTCGTCTTCGCTGCGAAGCGCGCGCAGCCGCAGGTCGTATTCGTACGCCAGTCCACGCAGCCGGCGGCGCCAGCGGTCGAGGCCATGAATGACACACGCCTCCACCAGCAGTTCTTCCCATCGCCATGGTGCCCGCAGCGTGCCCGCCACCACGCCGCGATGGTCACGTTCGTCTGCGGGTGAGGCTTCATCGAGCGGCAGCAGGTCGTGCGCGCGGTCGTCGGCCTGGACGAATCCGCCCGACACCTCGTCGCCGGGCGGTGTCCACTCGACGGCAGCGTCCCCGTTCTCTCCCGCCTCATCGACACGAACCGCCGCGGCCGGTACCTGTCCGAGCGACAGGTACTCGGCAAACCGCCGCGCGGAAAGTTGTTCGTCCGCGCAGGCCAGCAGCGCAAGAAACGCGCGTCCGGCCGGGTCCGGACGTCGCGTACCCCGTTCGAACCACGCAGGCACACCGGCGCGCGCCAGCGCATGCTCCAGCAAACCGAAGTAGGTGTGCGGTGCCCGCAGCAGAATGGCCATTTCGTCGAACGGCACACCGCGGTGCGCTTCCGCGAGCACACGGCGCACCACTTCTACGGCCTCACGCCCTTCACCCGGCGCCGAGAAAAGCGTCACGGAGCCATCGACCGGCCCCTGCGGCGGCGCTTCGGCGGCAAACAGAAAGCGTTGCAGCCGTCTCATGGCAGGCAGAGACGGCGGCACCGCCTGGCGGCGGCGCGTGCGGCCGGCCGGAACATCGGCCGCATCGAGGTCCACGACCGTTGCCGACAGACGTTCCACCGCGCCCAGCGTACGGGCATCACCTGCCGGCACCGTCTGGACAACGAGCGTACGCGATCGAACGAGGGCCGCCAGAAACCGCTCCTCGAGCGTCGAGGCAACAGCCACGTCCAGCAGCACCACCGGCGTATCCGGCTCGAACGCCGGCTCTTCGCCAAGTGCTTCGATGGCCGCGTGCCACAACCCGGCTCGCGTCACCGTGCCGGCCCGGCCCGCCTCTCGATGCAACCGCTCGAGCAGGACGGCCAGATCCGCCCCCGCCGCATCGAGCGCCCGCAGCGTGGCGGGCTCGACGCCTGCCATCTGGAGTTCGTCCAGCGTGCGTGCCGCCGCACGTGGAAAGCCAGGGGTCTCGGCCACGGGAGCGAAATAGTGCAGCGCCTGTTCGCGCACGGCGTCGAAACGGGCCCTCGCGACCACGGCTTCCGCGGCAATGGCACTGGTGGGCGCCACACGCTGCCGCGCGAGCCGCGGCAACGCCAGCCGCATGACCAGCTCGACAAGACTCGTGCGCGTCAGGCCGAACACACCGCCGGCGGACGCGGCCAGCGCCGCAGCGCATTCGTCGGCGGCAGCGCGCGACGGCGCGACGAGCAAAGCGCGTTGCCCCGCAGGTACCTGTCGAAGGGTTTCCAGGACGTAAGCGAGGCGCACGGCAGACGCGGACGCCGTGATGACGTGATGAGCAGGCACGAAGCGCGAGGATACAACGTCGAATCGACACACCGCGCGCATCGGGTGTCGCTGCACGGCGGCGCTGAGGCATAATGCGCGCTCCGCCGCCCATGCCAGGCGCCCAATTCGGTCTGCTCGTGCTCGAGGCCACGGTCATGGCCTCGCTGGTCCTGGCCCTATTCCGCGCCAGGGGCATCCTTGGCCTGTCGCCTCTCTACATCGTCATGGGCGGCTTCCAGTACCTCGAGGCGACGCTTGCGCTGCAGGTGGAATTGTGGCCGGGCGGCCTGCGCGTCTATCCCGGGTCGTCGGTGATATTCACCGCCAACCTGTTTGCCGTGCTGCTGGTGTACCTGAAGGAAGACGCCACCGAGGCCCGCAAGCTCGTCTACGGCCTGGTGCTGGCCAATGCCGGATTGATGCTGGTGTCGCTGCTGGTGAGCGCACATTTTCTCGCGCCTGGTGTCGTTTCCGGTACCGCAATGGCCGGCCCCAACCTGGTGAACAACGCCAAGATTGCCATGGTCGGCGCCATGCTGCTGTTCCTGGACGTGATTGGCATCATCCTCGTGTACGAGTTCGTCAGCCGGCATACGTCCATCTTCTTTCTCCGCATCGTGCTGGCACTACTGGCCATTGTCGCGTTCGACAATCTGTTTTTTACGGCGTTTCTCGCCTTGGGG
>CAZZGM010000034.1:0-1804 GCA_964653955.1 uncultured Bifidobacteriaceae bacterium
GCGATTGCGTGACGCGCAGGACGGGCAGGCAACCGCGAGGCGTCGGTGATGGGTGTGGGAAGCTGCGCGAGCGGAAAACGGGGGAGAACCGGCGGTGTCCGGTTCTCCGCGCCCGTGGTGTGTGTCTGCTCTGCCATACGAGCCTCGCGCTCCCCTGATGGGCTGTCGCGTCGATTTCTAAAGGGCCGTTCCTTCGGGACGAGCCGGACAGCGGTGTTGAGCACCGATGAGGGCACTCCGCTACGGCTCGTACACGACCTTCCCGCCGACAATGGTTTTCGTCACCCTTGTCGTCAGGATGTCCTCGTCTGGAACGGTGAGGATGTTCTTCGACAGCACGGTAATGTCCGCGAGCTTGCCGACGGCCAGCGAACCCTTCAGCGCTTCTTCCTTCGCGGCATATGCGGCGTTCCAGGTGTAGGACTTCAGCCCCTCTTCGCGCGACATCTTCTGGTCGCCATAAAACACCGTGCCGTCAGACGACCTGCGTGTGACCGTGGCGTAGTAGCTGGCCAGGGGATCGATGCGCTCCACGGGGACGTCGGTGCCGTTGCTGATGATGGCACCCGTCTGCATGAGCTTCTGCCACACGTAGGCGCCTTCTTCCGCGCGTTCCGCACCGAGGCGTGCCATCACGTAGGGGGCATCGGACGTGCAGTGGACGCCCTGCATGGACGCAATCACGCCCAGCTGGCCAAACCGCGGGATGTCGGCCGCGCTCAGATGCTGCGCGTGTTCGATGCGCCAGCGCAGGTCGGTCTTGTCAGGGTTGGCCTTGAATGCGCGCTCGTAGACGTCCAGCACCTCGCGATTGGCCCGGTCGCCAATGGCGTGCACGCACAACTGCGTGCCCGTGTCGGCGGCGATCGCGGCCGTTTCTTCGATGCGCTCCATCGGCACCGTCGCCAGGCCGGTGCTGCCCGGTGAGTCGGCATAGGGCTCCAGCAGCCACGCGCCGCGCGATCCCAGCGCGCCGTCGGCCGTGACCTTGATGGCCGCCACGGTCAGGTGGTTGTCGGCCATGCCCACCACCTTCTCCTGGGCGAGGCGTTCGCGCAGCCGTTCGTTACTGTCGCGGACCATCACCCACAGGCGGATCCCGAGGCCGCCTTCCTCGGCAACACGCTTGAAGAGCGCCACGGTCTCGAAGTTCGAGCCGGCGTCCTGGAAGCTGGTGACACCTTTCGAGAAGGCTTCGTCAATGGCGGCCTGAATCTGCCGCCGCGCATCGGCTTCACGCTGCTCCGGCGTCTTTGCCGACTGCCACTCGTCCAGCGCCCGGCCAATCAGGCGCGATGCCGTCTCGCGGAATACACCAATGGGGCGGCCACTCGGGTCCTTGATGATTTCGCCGCCCTGCGGGTTCGGCGTGCGACCGGTGACGCCGGCCAGCTCCATTGCTCTGGCGTTGGCAAACGACGCATGGCCGCTGGCGTGACCCAGGTAGACGGGATTGTCCGGCGATACGCGGCTCAGCGCATCGTGGTAAGGAAACCCCTCGACGTTTGGTGATGGTACCGACGTCCACTTCTCCTGATGCCAGCCTCGGCCCTGAATCCAGTCGCCTGGCCTGGCCGACTTCACGGCTTCCTCCACCATCGCGACGATTTCTTCGAAGCTGGTGGTGTCCATCAGGTCGAGCACCATCCGCGACTGCCCGAGGCCCATGAAGTGGCCGTGGCCTTCGATGAAGCCGGGAATGGCCGTCTGCCCGGCCAGATCCACGACGTCGGTGGCGGGGCCGACGTACGGCTCGATGTCGCGGTTGCTGCCGAGCGCCACGATCCGATCGACGCGAATGGCC
>CAZZGM010000034.1:1814-14279 GCA_964653955.1 uncultured Bifidobacteriaceae bacterium
GGCCAGGGCCTCCACGCTTGGCTGACCACTCTCCATGGTCACAATCGTCCCGCCGCGCAGCACCATGGTGGCGGGTTCCACCGCCGGCTGGCTGGAACAGGCGGCCAGCGCCGCCAGGCACAGTCCTGCTGTCGTCACGCGCATCATCACGAAGCTCCTCATCTCCTGTCGCACGGCACTCGGCCGCGCTACGGCCGCATGGCCGACGCATGAAGGGCGGCCAGCTGCGATCGCCCGATCCGGATCTGTCCGCTGCGGATGTAGGGCTCGAGCGGCACCAGCCGATCCGCCACTTCCACCTCCACGGCCTCGGCCGTGCCCACGGCAAGGTACACCGGCAGCACGTCCACCGTCACCGATTCACCGGCATCGAGGCGGCGCTCCATCACCTGGTTGTCCGGATACCGGATGAACACCCACGTGGCCGCACCCGCCCTGACTCGCACGACGCCATCGCCCGCGCGATCGTCGCTGAACGCCATGGCCGCCGGTTCGGCGTGCACGGCCGGAGGCACGGCCGCGGCTGCGGCCAGGGGCTGCGCGGGCAGCGGTTCCGTTGCAGCGGTGGCCCCTGCTGCAGGGGCGGCATCGGATGAACGGCGCAGGATGGTGCGCGACGGCCACCACCAGGCCGTACCTGCCAGAACGGCCACGACCACGCCCACCGTCGCAATGAGCCACAGGCGCCGGCCGGTGGTGGTGTCGACCGCGGCGGCGTTTGCGGCGGCCAGTGCGATCTGCTGTTCGTCCTCGACGGGTTCGGGGGCGGCGTCGAGCTCGTCGGTGGGAAGCTCGCACAGGACGAGATATTTGCGCAGCGCCTTGGTGAAGTAGATCTGGCCGTAGAACGCCGACGTATCGCCTTCTTCGAGGCCCTGCACCTGACGCCGCGACAACAGCAGGCGTCCGGCCACATCGTCCAGGGACCATCCTCTGGTGAGGCGCACTTCGGCCACGCGTGCGCCGAGGGAGTGGCGGCTTGGCATCCGCGACATTCTACCCTTCGACTTCGGCTCGCACGCGGGCCTTCGCTCAGGACCACCCCGCGCGTTCAGGGATAATGCGAGCGAGGCTCATCGTTGGAGGATTTGTTCGTCCGGCTCAAAGAACGTCTGGCCGCACCGCTGCCCGGACTCGATGCTCAACTGCAACTGGCCCCGCAGCCGCGGTTCGGCTGGAACCCACGCGACGTGCCGCCGGGCCTGCGGCCTGCCGCGGCACTCGTTCTGCTGTATCCACACAGCGGCGTCGTTCACCTGCCACTAACCGTGCGCGGCGGATCGCTGCGCACGCACACCGGCCAGGTGTCGCTGCCGGGCGGTGCCGTCGACCCCGGCGAGAGCCTCGAAGACGCGGCGCTGCGTGAAGCCGCCGAGGAGGTGGGGGTCGAGACCGCGGCGGTGGACGTGCTGGGACGCCTCACGCCGCTGCACATTCCCGTCAGTGGATTTCTGCTGCACCCGGTGGTTGGCGTCACCTCCGCCCGTCCGTCATTCCGTCCACATGCGTTCGAAGTCGCACGCCTCCTGGAAGTGCCACTGCCGCTGCTGGCGGATCCGGCCACCATTCGCCGAGAGATGCGCGCGCTGAGGCGAGGCGGCGTGCTGCACGACGTGGACGTGCCGTACTTCGACATCGATGGCGAAAAGGTGTGGGGCGCCACCGCCATGGTACTGGCGGAACTGCTGGCGGTGGCGCGACGCGAAGGGGTCTGAGGTTCTGCCTCTTATTGCGGTCCGGTCTTCGTCCAGTACGCCGGCGGCAGCGGCCGCCCGTCGGGCCACACCATGTTGAGCGTGTCTCCTTCGTAGAGTTCGCCGTTTTTCATCACGAAGCGAATCGAGTTGGTGTGGCGAATGTTCTCGAGCGGATTGCGATCCAGCACCACGAGATCCGCGAGCTTGCCCGCCTCGATCGACCCCACGTCCTGCTGCATGCCAATGGCCTCGGCGCCGAAGAGCGTCACCACGCGCAACGTTTCGTGCGGTGTGAGGCCGCCAGCACCGAGGTTCCACGTTTCCCAGTGCGCGCCCAGACCCTGCAGTTGTCCATGGCTGCCGAGCGCGGCGCGGCCGCCCGCGCGGACCACGGCCGCCACCTGTTCGCCAATCTTCTGATGGCCGTACTCCTCGGGCAGGAACCACTGCGCCCGCCGGCGGACCATCGTGTCCAGCAGCTCCTCGGGAATCCAGCGCGTCAGCTTCGGATCGCTCGACGGGCTTTCGTTCTCGAAGTAGAAGTTCTCGGACCACGGTGCGCCGTAGGCCACGAGGATGGTGGGTGTATAGAACGTCTTCGTACGCACCACGAACTCCACGACATCCTTGTAGATGGGCAGAATCGGGAAGCTGTGTTCCTGGCCCGAGTAACCGTCGGCCATCTGCGTCAGGTTGAGTTTCAGGTCGAGCGAACCTTCGATGGTCGCGGTAATCCCGTACTCCTGCGCGGCCTGGATGAGCCATTGCCGGACGATGCGGTCGCCGGCGACGTATTGTTTGATGGTGTTCGTGCGGTACGCATCGCGATACCGCTTCATGAACGTAAACGCGCGGTCGCGTTCTTCGATGCCGGAGCTGCCGAAGATGCCGGGACCGGTGGCGAAAATGCGCGGACCCGGAATGAGACCGGCATCCACCATGTCAGCGTAGGCGAACACATCCGGTGTCGACGTCTGCGGATCGCGCGTCGTCGTCACGCCATAGGCGAGGTTGGCGAGGTACTGCCAGATCTCCGTCTGGTGGAGGCCGCGTGGTGCCCACATGTGGGCGTGAGCGTCCACCAGGCCGGGGATGATGGTCTTGCCCGAGACGTCGATGGTGCGCGTGCCCGCGGGCGGCCGCAGCGAACCGCGGCGGCCGACGCCGGCAATGCGGTTGTTGGTGACCAGCACGTCACCACGCGGGATCACCTCGTCGCCGTTCATGGTGATGATGCGCGCGCCGGTCAGCAGCACGGAACCCGACGGCCGCGCCCGTGGACGTTCCACCACGAACGTCATCTGCCGCGCTTCGCCATCGCCGGTAGCCGCTTGCGTGAAGACAAGGCCGCCGAGCGCCCAACTCACGGTCGAGCCGTCCGCGGACCAGCCAAGGTAGTCGCCACCTTCGGCCGACAGGCGCGTGATTGGTACCGACAGCGGATCGCGGGTGTTGATGCGCACTTCCACTGTCTCGCGGCCGGCGCGGGGCAGGGGAATCACGAAGTGTCGTCCCTGCAGGCTGGCGAACGCGCGTGTGCCGTCGGGCGACAGGCGGATGTCTTCGGCGGCCGGCTGGTTGTTGCCGACGCCAGAGCCGGTCACGCGCAGGTGCGTGCGGCGGTCGTAGCCGCTGATGTCGATGGATTGGAGGCCGCGCGGTGAACTCAGGTAGATACGATCGCTGTCGCGCGCGAAATGTGGCCGCCGCCCGGCCTGTGCCGAGGCTACCTGCGTCGAGGCGCCACCGCCGGCCGGCATCCAGCGGATCTCCAGCGTGTTGGGCGGACTGATACCGCCGATTTCCGCCGGTGTATCGTGCTGCTCATCGGGCGGGGGGGTATCGAGCAGAATCGAATAGAGCTGATCGCTGACCGCGCCAGACAGATAGACGATGCGGTTTCCATCCGGCGTGTAGGCCGGGTCGAGATAGTAGCCTTCGAAGCGCGTCAGCGTTTCCGGCGCACCGCCAGCCGCGGAGACGCGCTTGATGTGCCCGCCCGACGTGGTCCACGTCGTGTAGACGAGGAAGCGGCCGTCGGGCGACCAGGACGGCATGAACTCACCTTCGGCGGCCGCGTCCTCGGCGGTCGAGGTCAGCAGGCGCGGCGTGCCGCCCGGTACGTCGGCCACATACAACCGGTTCATCGCGCTGAACACCATCTGACGTCCATCCGGCGACATCGCCGGCCAGCGAATCAGGCGTGCCCGTACCGTGTCGCCGTCTTCGATGCGCACGGGCGTATACACGCGCGGCGCGATTTCGGCCTGCACGGGTACGCTCATCGGGATGATTTCCGTGGCCCCGGTGGCGAAGTTCACGCGGTGGAGTTTGCCGCCAATGGGCACGACCAGCGACTGTCCGTCCGGAAGGAAGGCGTAGCCGGGCAGCGTGTCGCGTGAGGCACGCGACGCCTGGTCGTCGCGCGTGACCGGCAGCACCAGCCAGCGTTCGGCACCGGTTTCGAGATTGCGGACGCGCAGGCCCGTGTCGGTCTTGTAGCGCGTGCCGTAGACGAGCCACTGGCCATCGGGCGAGATGACCGGACGCATGGCGCTGCCTTGCGCGTTGGTTACCTGCATGGTGTCGCCCGTTTCGCGATCGTGGCGGTGGATCTGCCACAGCGGGAAGCGTGCGTTGTAGGTGAACGTGCCGGTGCGTTGCGCGTAGTAGATGTAGCGGCTATCGGGTGAGACCACGGCGCCCATGCGGTTGATGGGTGGTGCCGGCGGCGGGCCTGGTGCGTCTGGAGCGGGCTGCGGCGGCGGCGGCGTGCCGACGCGGACGCCGGCCCCACCGTCGCGGTGATACATGAACAGCCAGAACGTACCCGGATCGGGCGCCCGCGATTTCGAGACGACGATGTAGTTGCCGTCAGGCGTCCACGAGGGCGACACCATGATCTGCGGCCGATCGCGGGTGATGCCGTCCCTGCTCACCGCGCGCGGGTTACCGCCATCGGCGTCCGCAATCCACAGGTTCTCCACGCCGGACCGATCGCTGAGGAAGGCAATCGTCCGCCCGTCCGGCGAATAACGCGGCTGGCTCTCGAACGACAGGCCGCCGATGATGCGCGTGGCGGTGCCGCCGCTGACGGGCAGCGTGTAGATGTCGCCGAGCACGTCGAAGACGAGCGTGCGCCCGTCTGGCGAAACATCCACGGATGGCCACGTCACTTCGTCGGTGGTGAACGTCAGCGTTTCGGCGGTGCCCAGCACCAGCCCCTCCGTCGCGCGAGGCTTTTCCGTGGATGGTGCGGCCTGGTCCTGCCAGGCAACGGGAGCGGCGGTCCAGCCGGCGGCCGCGGCCAGGAGCGCAAGCGGGTACAGCAGTCGCATCGGGTTCCTCCGTGGTCCGCCGATTCTATCCCCCGTCACATGCCAGTGCGTATCTCCCGTGCGTTTCTGTGGGACAATCCGCGCGTTCAAAGGCTTACGCGATGATGACGCGCACGCTGACCCTTGCCTTCGTCGTCCTGGCACTGACGGCCTCGGTGCCACGGGCGCAGTCCTCCACGCCGTCACGCGTCGATGCGGCGCGCCTGGCCCGTCTCGATCGCCTGTTGCAGGAATACGTGGACGAACGGCGTATTGCCGGCGCCGTGGCGCTGGTGCTCCAGGACGGCCAGCCGGTGTACGAGAAGGCCGTCGGCTGGCGCGACCGCCCGGGCGGCACGGCCATGAGCGCCGACAGCCTGTTCCGCATCGCGTCGCAGACAAAGGCCATTACCAGCACGGCCATTCTCATGCTCGTCGAGGAAGGGAAGATTGGTCTCACCGACCCGGTCAGCCGTTTCATTCCCGCCTATGCGAAAACGATGGTTGCTGTCCGATCGCCCGGTGGCACGGTGGACATCATGCCGGCGCGGCGAGCCATCACCATCACCGATCTGCTGACGCACACCGCCGGCATTTCGTACGGCACCAGCGAAGACGTGGCGGCGCAGTACGAGGGCAAGGGTCTTGGACCTGCTGCCGGTTACGGCTGGTACACCGCGGACAAGGACGAACCGGTGTGCGACACGATGGAGCGGCTGGCGAGCCTGCCGTTTGTCGCGCAGCCCGGCGAGGCGTGGGTGTACGGCTACAACACCGACATCCTCGGTTGTATTGTCGAGCGCGCCTCGGGTGAACCGCTCGACCGTTTTTTATCGTCACGCATCTTCGAACCCTTGGGAATGACCGATACGCACTTTTTCGTGCCGTCCGGCAAGGCCGATCGGCTGGTGACGGTGCACGCGAATGGTCCTGACGGGACCATCGTCCGGGCTCCTGACGGCGCGCGCGGGCAGGGTCACTATGTGACCGGCCCACGAAAGAATTTCGCCGGCGGCGCCGGCCTGGTATCGACGGCGCGCGACTATGCGAGGTTCCTCGAGATGGTGCGGAATGGTGGCGCGTTGGGGACGGCGCGCCTGCTGTCGCCGCGCACGGTGGCGTTGATGACGCACAACCAGGTGGGTGACCTGCACAACGGCCCGCGCCTCGGCTGGAGCCTGGCTTTCGAAACCACCGAACGTGTCGGCGGCAATGGACTCGATCCTGTTGGGGCTTACGGATGGGGAGGTGCGTATGGATCCGTTTACCGGGTGGATCCGACCGCGCGCCTCGTCATGGTGCTGATGCTGAACCAGTTGCCGAACACCACCGACATCCGATCGAAGTTCCAGACGCTGGTCGGGCAGGCGGTGGTGGAGTAGGCCGAAAAGAGTGGAGAGGAACGGACAGGCTGAAGGATGCTGAGACCCCGGAACCTGCCCGTTCCGCGCGTGCTTACTTCGTGGCGAAGCAGTAGAAGTAGCCGTTGCCGCCGGTGCCAATCAGGTTCTGCTGGCTGCAGCCCTTCGAGGCATGGGCGCTGTTCCAGCTGGTGGCGTTGGCGCCGCCGCCCTGGCGATCGTGATGGCCGACGAACGCGGAGCCTTCGCCGTTGCTCGTCCAGTTGCTGCAGGTACCATCCTGACCGGCCTCCGGCGCCGTGCCATCGAGGTTCGATCCCGTCAGGATGTCGTGCTGGTTCGGCGTGTCGCCGCGGCCATTGACGATGGTGCCCTTTTCGGTGAGCTGCGTTTCCTTGGTCAGCTTGTTCTCGCCGTGGAGTTCGGCCACGTTGGCGGCAATCTGCTCGCCCTTGCTGTTGAACCACGGACCCGAGCCAATACGGTCCTTCGCGTTGACGCCGTTCGGGCCCTGTGTGCTCAGATAGGCGCGCCACTCCTTGCCGCCAGCGCCAACCGCGGACGCCAGTTTCTCGCAATGCGCGTCGGCGCCCGCGAGGCCGCCAAGGTTGGCGCCATCGCCCGAGCCCACGCTGGTGATGAAGAAACTCATCTGCGGATGCGCCTGGCCTTCACCCTGCGCGTGCACGAGGTGTGCCCCGACTGCCACGCCAAAGGCCGCCACGATTGCCACAGTCACATGCTTCACGGTATATCCTCCCGGCCGGCTCAGCCAATCGTGGGGCCGGCCCGACCCATCGTAGCCGCATTTCGCCCGTTCATGCCCGCCTTCGCTCGCTCCGCGAGCTACGGCGCGACGGGCCGGGAACGATCCGATCCATGATCGCGGGATGACCCCCGAGGAGTTTCGCCGCTACGGCCATGCCGTCGTCGATCTGATTGCCGACTATCGAGCGTCGGTGGAGGAGTATCCCGTGATGTCCACGGTCGAGCCGGGTGCTGTCAAGGCGCAGCTTCCGGCCGCTCCTCCCGATGATCCCGAGCCGTTCGAACGTGTGCTGGACGACGTGACGCGTATTGTCGTGCCGGGATTGACGCACTGGCAGCACCCGCGGTTCTTTGCCTATTTCCCCAGCAACGCGTCGTTGTCGAGCGTGCTGGGTGACTACGTGTCCACTGGTCTCGGCGCGCTCGGACTGGCCTGGCAGGCCAGCCCGGCGTTGAGCGAAGTGGAAGAGGTGGTGACCGGCTGGCTGCGCCAGATGACCGGTTTGTCCGACGCCTGGGACGGCGTCATTCAGGACACGGCATCCACGTCGACGCTGCTGGCGCTGCTGTGCGCGCGCGAGCGCACCACCAACTACGCGGCTGGCGGCGGCGGACTGCAAAGCGTGGAGGCGCCGCTCGTGGTCTACACCTCGGCGCACAGTCATAGTTCCGTGGACAAGGCGGCGCTGCTGGCCGGCTTCGGACGGGCCCACGTCCGGCACGTCGCGCACGACGAAGGTTACGCCATGCGCGCCGATGCCCTGGACGCCGCCATGACCGAGGATCGCAATCGCGGCTGGCAGCCGTGCGCGGTCGTGGCGACGACGGGAACGACCACCACCACGGCCATCGATCCGGTCGATGCGCTGGCAGAAGTGGCGGCACGGCACGGTGCCTGGTTGCACGTCGACGCGGCAATGGCCGGGTCGGCCATGATTCTTCCGGAGTGCCGCTGGATGTGGAACGGCATCGAGCGCGCGGATTCGCTGGTGCTCAATCCGCACAAGTGGCTGGGGGCCGCGTTCGACTGTTCCGTGTATTACGTGCGCGACTCCGAGCACCTCGTGCGGGTGATGTCCACGAACCCGAGTTACCTGCGCACGGCGGTCGACGGACGGGTCAGGAACTACCGCGATTGGGGCATTCCGCTGGGACGCCGGTTCCGTGCACTGAAACTGTGGTTTCTCATCCGCGAGCAGGGCGTACGCGGGTTGCAGACCCGTTTGCGGCGCGACCTCGATCATGCGCGCTGGCTGGAAACCGAGATTTGTCAGCGGGAGGGTTGGCGTGTGCTGACGCCCGTCGTGCTCCAGACACTGTGTGTACGGCACGAACCACCCGGACTCGAAGGCGAGGCCCTGGATCGCCACACCCTGGGCTGGTGCGAACGGATCAACCAGTCGGGCGTGGCGTATCTCACGCCCGCCCTGCTGGACGGTCAATGGATGGTGCGCGTCTCGCTGGGAGCCGAAGCCACCGAGCGTGCGCATGTGGAATCCCTGTGGGCGATGATGCAGCGAGAGGTAGAGCCATGAGCGCGACGTTCGACGTGATGAACCCGGCAACCGGACAGCCCGTGGGTTCGGTACCGGATGCAGGCCCAGAGGAGGCGAAAGCGTCTGCAGCGAAGGCGGTGGCCGCCTTCGACAGCTGGCGGCGTACGACGGCGTACGAACGCGCAGCGGTGCTGCGCGCGTGGGCGGCCGCCATTGTCGCATCCGAAACCGATCTGGCCGGGACCATGGCGCGCGAGATGGGCAAGCCCATCGCCGAAGCTCGCGGCGAAGTGAAGTACGCGGCGGCGTTCGTGGACTGGTATGCCGAAGAAGCCAAGCGCGTGTACGGCTCCACCATTCCCAGCCAGGTGGCACACAAACGTCTGTTCGTGCTGCCGCAGCCCGTTGGCGCCGTCTACGCCGTCACGCCATGGAACTTTCCGGCGGCCATGGTCACGCGCAAGGCGGCGCCCGCGCTGGCCGCCGGGTGCACGGTGGTACTCAAGCCGGCCGAGCAATCGCCGCTCACCGCCATCCGCCTGGCCGAACTGTGGCGTGAAGTGGGTGGGCATCCCGACGTGTTCCAGGTGCTGCCCACATCCGACCCCGCTGCGGTGTCGGCCGTGTTCTTCGACGATCCCGCCATTCGCAAGCTGAGTTTTACCGGCAGCACCGAGGTCGGCGTGCAGCTGGCCGCGCTGTCGGCCAGGACCATGAAGCGTGTGTCGCTCGAACTGGGCGGCCACGCGCCGTTCCTGGTGTTTGCCGATGCGGACCTCGACGCCGCCGTGCGCGAGGTGTTTGCATCGAAGTTCAGAAACGCGGGACAGACGTGCGTCTGCGCCAACCGTATCTACGTCCACGATCAGGTACACGATGCGTTCATCGAACGTTTTGCCGAGGCCATCCGAGGGCTTCGGGTTGGCGATCCGCTGGACGAAGCCACGCACATCGGACCGCTCGTCGACCGCCCGGCGCTCGACAAGGTGCAGGCGCACGTGGACGATGCGTTGTCGCGCGGCGCAAAGGCGGAAGTGGGTGGCCATGTCCGCGAGGGGCTGATGTTCGAACCCACGCTGCTCACGTCGGTGGCCCGCGGCATGCGCGTGCTCGAGGAAGAAACGTTTGGTCCGGTGGCGCCGGTCATCCGCTTCACGGACGATGCGGCGGTGGTACAGATGGCCAACGATACGCCGTATGGCCTGGCCGCGTACTTGTGGACGCGCGACCTGTCACGTGCCTTCCGCGTGGCCGAAGCACTGGACTACGGCATTGTCGGCGTGAACGACGGTGTGCCGTCGACGGCGCAGGCGCCGTTTGGCGGCGTCAAGATGTCGGGCGTGGGCCGCGAAGGCGGCCGGTGGGGAATCGAGGAGTACCTGGATCTGAAGTACGTGTCGATGGGCCTGCCGTAAACCGGCGGGCTCGCCCGCTGTTACTGCTTCGTGAACATCACGGCCGCGCCGCCGCGCGTGGGGGCCACGCCCATGCTGAACGACGTCCCGCGAACGCCCAGCGTGACCGTGCGTCCGGCGGCAATGCCCACCGCGGCGCCCAGGATGACGTCGCTGGCGTGGTGCCTGTTGGCCGACATCCGCGCCACGGCCACGTAACTGGCAAAGGCGTAGGCGGGCAGACCAATCCGCATGCCGTAGCGCCGTTCCAGCACGGTTGCCGTGGCAAAGGCGCCGGCGCTGTGGCCGGAGGGCAGAGCCAGTCGATCGCTGCCATCGGGCCGCGTGCGGCGCGTCGTGAATTTCCCGGCCTGCGTCACGGCCTGTGCCAGCATCTGCGCGCGCAGCAGGTCGCTGCCGAGCGAGGCCGTGGCCGCATGGCCAGTGATGCGGCCGGCGGTCCAGGTTCCCAGGGCCAGGCCCGTCTGCGCCAGAAAGCCGCCGCCGATGTTGCCCGCTTCGAATACGGCTGGCGACAGGTGCCGCGAGGCACGAATGCCGTCGTGATCCCATTCCGAGGCAATGCCCGCCGCAGGCAGCATCAGGCCGAACACCTTTGCGGTATCGGTAGAGAAAAAATGCTTCAGGTCACGTCCGACGGCCGTGAACGGGTTGGTCACGCGGCCGGTGGTGTGCGGGGCGAGATCGAGGTCCGGGAGTTCCAGCCGCGGTTGCTCCGGCGCACCGGCCGCCAGTTCCGCGGCGGCTGCCCGCGCAATGCCCACCGCCGTGTCCGGCATTTGTTCGCCAGCCGGGGCGATATGCGCCACGTCGGCGACAGGTGCCTGTGATGCCGCACACAGCGCCGGCAGAGTGAGTAGAACGGCCAGCGTTCTCGGAACGAGGTGCACCATGGGTCGCCCGGGAAAAAGGTTCGTCAGCGGCTGCGTCCGGTTGACGGGAGTGTAGCTGGACCGTTACGACGAAAGCAATGCATACGCTGTCGCGTGTTGTGCGCAAATGTCTCCGCGTGGAGCGCCGGAACGGGCGGTCAGGAGACGGCTGGTGCCAGCAGCGCGCTTGCCGCGAATGCCAGGCCGAGCGACAGCACGGCGGCCGTCACGCACACGAGGACCGCCCGCGTCATGTGGTGGTAGTCCAGTGCGTGTTTGACGCCGAAGATCATCGTGGCCAGCATCCAGACGCCGACCACGCCAAACACCGGCCCGCGCCCGTTCGGGATGAGGCCGAACACCAGCAGCAACCCCGGCGCCGCCGCAAACCCCGTCGTCCGGAGCAACTGCCCCCAGTTGGCGCGTGTCTGTGGCTCGGGAAGCGCGCGGGTGCCAATCTGGAACACCAGCATGGCCCAGGCGGCCCACGTGACGAGCGCGAGCAGCGTGACGGCCACCAGCGTGGCCGCGCGTGTGCCCAGCCAGTCGCCCGCGCCAATACCGGCGGCCAGGCTGACGAGCACGACGGCTGTCAGCGCCTGGAGCGTGGTGGACCGATCGGCTTCGATGCCTTCGTACATGCCGCCGTCGAACATGGCCGCGCCCATCAGTCGGTATATGAACAAACCCATCGGCGCATTGTAAGCGGACAGCGCTACCGCAACACCGGCGCGCCGGCCGTCGGTGGCAGCAGCGGCGTGGTGGTGTGCTGCGTCAGTGGTGTGGCGGCTCGTGGCCGCGCCCGCGTGCCCGTGCCAGGCAGGCCGCCAGCGCGTGCGTGCCGAATGGCTTGCTCAGGAACTGTGTCTCCGGCGGCAGTCCGTCCAACTCCAGCATGTCGACGGTGTGGCCGCTCATGAGGACCACGGCCAGTCCTGGCTGCGCCGCCACGATTTGGCGGGCCACGTCGACACCGTCCTGATCCTCGCCAAGGAGCACGTCCGTCACCAGCACATCCAGCGGCGTTGCCCGGGCCACGGCCAGTGCCTCGGCCGCGGAGGCGGCGGTAATGATTTCCACCTGCAGCCGTTTGGCCATGCCACGCGCCAGCCGGCGAATCAGGTCCTCGTCGTCGAGGAGGAGCACGCGGAGCGAATGCGCCGCCTGGCCGGGATCGGATGGTCCGTGCGCGTGTGCGGGAGGCAGACGCGACGGAGGAGGACCATCGCCAAACGCGTATCCGGGCGAAGGAGCGTGGTTGCCGATCATGCCGAGCGGGCGACGCCTTCCGGACGCAGTTCGGTCAGCAGCGCGTCGACCGTCTTCTTGGCGTCGCCGAACAGCATGCGCGTGTTGTCCAGATAGAACAGCGGGTTTTCGACGCCGGCATAGCCGCTGGCCATGCCACGTTTCAACACGATGCTGGTCCTGGCCTTCCATACTTCCAGCACCGGCATGCCGTAGATGGGGCTGGAGGGATCGTCGAGCGCGCCCGGGTTCACGATGTCGTTGGCGCCAATCACGATGACGACGTCGGTG
>CAZZGM010000035.1:0-14168 GCA_964653955.1 uncultured Bifidobacteriaceae bacterium
CCATCGGACTGGTCTCGAGGCGTGTCCGACGTTTGTGGAGAACCTCCCTGCGGCTGCGTGCCGCTGCCTCCGTCCGCCCCGCGTTCCGCCTGTTGCAGCGTGTCGATGGCTTGCTGCAGCTGGCTGAGACGATCGCGTAGTTCGCTGGCGCGCGCCAGTTGATCCGACAACCGCTCGGTTTCGGCATCCGCCGTTCCGGCGGCCTCGCTCAACTGTCCGGCAATACGATCCAGGGTTCGCGCCCGCTCGCGGCTCTCGGCGCTCTGCCGGCCCACTTCCCCGTCGCGGCGCATGGCCTCCGCGCTGGCGCGCATCCGATTGGCCAGGCCTTCGCGTTCGATGTCCGTGGCGGCCTGTCGGGCGGCCTGGCGCGCCTGCGCCGCCTGCGCATCGCCCGCGCCATCGGCCGATGGCTGACCGAGCTCGCGCGCGACATCGCGCAGGCGATCCGTGCGATCGGCAAGCCGCTCCTGTTCAGCGGCCACCCGCCGGCGTGCCTGTTCACCGCCCTGCCCTGTTGTCGTCCGTTCGGCTTCGTTGGCCAGGCGGCGCTCGGCTTCGGCCAGTTGCCGCGCCTCGAACTGCAGGTCGCCCATGGCACGCCGCCGTTCATCCGGACGGGCACGTTCCATCTGCCGCGTCAGCTCGCGCAGCCCCTCCAGCGCACGTCCGGCACTGGCGCTGGCCTGCTCGGGGTCTTCGCGCTGCAGCTCACCGGCGGCACCACGCATCTGCTCGGCAATTTCACGCAGGCGGCGGCCGGAAGAAGACGAGGAGGACTGCTCCTGACCAGATTCCGCTCCCGTGCGTGTGCCGGACGCGTTCTGTTCGTTGTCACGCGACGTGCCGGCCTGCATGCCCTGCGACTGCTGCAGCTGACGTGACAGGTCGCCAGCCTGCTCGGTGAGCTGCTGCTGCTCGCGCGTCAGCCACTCGAGCCGGCGCTTCCGCTCGTCCTCCGTCATGCGGGCGCGATTCTGAGCCAGCTCCTGCTGTTCGCGCCGCAATGCTTCCTGCCGGCGCGCCAGCTCCCGCAGCTTCGCCAGCGCATCGTCTTCCGGCGTGGACTCGCGGCGCGTCTCGGTGTTGTTGGGCGTTTCGTAGTTCGTCTGCTGCTGCTGACGAAGCTGCTGGTCGAACAACGCGGAGAGATCCGGCGCCTGCCGGTTGCTGCCGCCTCCGCCCCCCTGCTGACGGGCAATCTGCCGCTGCTGGACGTCGGCGTTGGCCTTCAGCAACTGCTCCAGCGCTTCCATTTCGTGCGGCAGGGCCGCGGTCGTCTTCAGCGCCTCGAGTTCGCCCGTGGCGCGGCCCATCGCTTCCACGGCCCGGGCCATGGGGTCTGAGGCACCCGGTGCGGCTGTCTGTCCGGGACGCGGCCGGCGGCGGCGCGGATCGGCCAGGGCCACGGCCACATCGCCGGCCACCTGTGCCGCGCGCGTGCGCAGTTCGTTCTGCGCCTGGGCAATGGCCCTGATATCGGCATCCGGCCGGGCGTTTCCCGCGCGCTGCGCGCGCGCATCGAGTTTCCAGGTGGCGGCAATGATCTGCTTCTGCGCTTCGGCCAGTTCCTGCACGTCCGGGCTGCCGCCTTCCATGCCCATGGCCTGGCTCTGCGCCGCCACGAAGGTCTCTTCGAACGGCTTCACTTCCAGGAAAAAAATATCGCTGCGCGACTCCGCCGCCTGACGTCCCTGCCCGATGTCGCGCGCGCGAGCGTAGTAGGTGACGAAATCACCGGGCGCCACGCCCAGCGCTTCGAGCTGCACCAGATGACGTCCGGAGGCCGTCACGCCGCGGCCCGTTTCGATGGGCAGCACGGTGTCCTTCCGCCCGGGCGCCTGAAACACGATGTCGAGCGAGGCCAGACCGAAGTCGTCGTCGGCGCTGGCTTCGATGACCACTTCCTCGAGCGGCGTCACCTGCCGGTCACCGCCGGGCCGGACGATACGAACGTCCGGGGGACGGTCGTTGAGCACACGAATGAAGTACTCCGTGTCGCCGGCGTTCTCGAGCCCATCCACATCGGTCAGCGCAATCCGGTAGGACCCATCGCTGCTGATGGGCAGTTCCGCGCGCAGTGCCTGCGCGCCCCCTGCCAGGTCGATGCGCTTCCCGTCGCCCAGCGCCAGCTCGCCACGAGTCACGTCCTTGTCGGTCGTGATGGTGAGGTCGACGGTGGTGCCCTGCGGTCCGTAGATATCGCCGCCGTCTTCCTGCACACGCGGCGGCAGCCCCATCCCGTCGGGGTAGCGATAGCGCAGATCGATGCGCGTGACGCGGGCCGGACGAATGGCCTCGATGGCATACCGTTCCGAACGCGCCGGCCCCGCCTGTACCGCATAGGCAAACGACGTAGTCACCCGGTCCACCGACACGACGTAGGAACCATCCGGCCGCGACACCATCCGGAACACCGCCGGCTCATCGTCCACGCCGAGGTGCAACTCGGGCACGAGGCCTTCGTCGAGTCCGCGCAGGCGCACCACGATGTCGACAGGCTCACCCTGGCGGATTCTGGCGTTGCCCGGCGTCACCTCGATCACCAGACGCGACGGCAGTACGTAGGCGGCAAGCACCGCTGCACCGCGGCTCACCGTTGGTGCAAATGCTGTCGCCGCGACGGCCAGCAGCAGCGTTGCCGCCGCGGCTGCCCTCGCCCCGCTGCGGAGCACGTCGGGGGCAATCACGCGATCCACGCCGTCTCTCTCGACGGCGCGCGCAGCCGACGCCGCCAGCGCGCGAGCCACCGGCGTACCGGCATCGCCATGCTGGACGGCGGTCACCACCACATCGTCCAGGCCGCCGAGGCGCTCTTCGATGTATCGGGCCAGTTGAAGATTGGAAGGAGCGGCCACGGGCCACGAGGCGCACGCCAGCGTGACGAGGGCCACGGCCAGGACGAGGAACGCCACGAACGGGAGTGCCAGGCCTTCGCTGGCAATCAGCCACACGGTGAGCGCGCCGACACCGAGCACGAGCGTGGCGGCCACGGCGCCCACCGTCCACGCACGCAGCCTCACGCGCCGAATCCAGCGGCGCCGGGTCTCGGCAAGAACTGCCCCGAGCTCCGTCTGACGCTCGTCCACCCTGTTCCTATCCTATGCGAACTACGTGGCCCGCCGGCCGATGAGTCCTTCACCGGCCAGGGCCACGAACATCACCAGCAGACCAATCCGCCACAGCCGTTGTTCGTCCTCCGCCTGACGAGCCTGGATCTCCGGATCCGCCACACGCGTGCGCGATGCACGCGGCACGGCCTCCACGAATGCCTCGGCCGTCATGGGCGCCGGGTTCGACTCACGCACGTCCACGTTGAGGGCCACGCGTACCGGCTCGGCCGTGTCCTCGCCACCGCGCGCGGGAGCCATGACAATGCCGGGGACGGGCTCGATGCCGGGCGGTGCCGCCGGCAACACGAACGCCTGCCGGGTCTGGCGGTCCTGCGACAGATACCCCACCGCCTCCACCATGAACGGCACGAACGCCGGGCTCAGCGGAAAACGGTTCCACTGGTTGTCGAGATCCGAGGCAAACAGCAGCAGCCGGCCCTGCCGGCGCGGCACTTCGACCAGCGCTGCCGCTCCGCCGGAGAAACGCGCCAGCACGCTCCGGCCATCCTCTTCCACCGTGCGGTACCGTTCGAACGGCACGTCCCCCAACGACGATGCCGGCTCGGCAAACACGCGAAAGACGGGATGGCGCGTATCGCCAACGACGAGTGTGGCTGCCGGCGGACGGAACGTGCCAACCTCCGCCGACACGCCCGGTACCTCACCCAGCACGTCATCGAGCGTCGCCGGATCGATGTCCGGGCCCGCGGCCACCAGGGCCGAACCGCCCAGGTCCAGATAGGCCGCCACGGCCTCACGGCCGCGACGTTCCAGCGTCCGTGTGCCAAGCACGATCAGCGCATCCTGCGCGCGCACCTGTTCCGGCGTCCACGCCGACAGCGCACGGCCATCCACCACCGTCACGTCGAAGCGCCGGTCTTCACCGGCCGCCTGGAGCGCGCGCTCCACATAGAGACCACCGCGCAGCGACGTGGGATCGGCCACTACCACGGCCACACGCACGGGTGCCGCGGGATCCAGCACGGCAAACCGGACATTGTCGGCCACGAAACCTTCCTCGTCGTCCACACTCACGGCCACGGCGCCGGCCCGGGGCACGGCGGCATCGAAACGAACGTGCGCGACACCGCGCGGAGCAACGGCAACCGTGACCTCGGCCGAAAACGGCGGCAGCGCATCGGCACCCGCCACACGCGCACCTGCGGTGGTGCCATCCTGCGCCGCTATCACGTGCAGGCGTGCCGTCACCGATTGTGCATCGAGTCCGAAGTTGTAGAGATCGGCCTCCACGCCGTCGCCACGGCGAACGACGTCGGTCACCGCCACGTTGTGCAGCGGTGCATCGACCGCCAGCACCTCGACGGTGACATCCTCAGGCAGGTCCGCGCCGCTCGTGGCGTTCCATCCGTCTCGCTGGAGGTCGGTCACCACCACGACACGTCCTTCGCGCGCACCAAGCAGTTCCGAAGCACGTGCCATGGCCGACGCATATCGTGTCGCCGACGCCGACGGGACAATGGCTGCCAGCGACGCCACGGCCCCTTCACGATCGATGGTCGGCGGCACGACGGTGGTGGCGGAGTCCGCAAACGTCAGTAACGCCACGGCGTGGCCGCCGGGCGCCTCACGAAGCGCCGCGGCCGCCGCCGCCTTCGCACGCGTGAACACCGCTGGCGACGACAGGCTGAAAGACGTGTCGAGTGCGACGACGGTCAACGGCGCATCGGCCGCCACGGCCCCTACCAGGTACGGACGTGCGAACGCGGCCGCCAGCAGCACCAGCGCGGTCACGCGCAGGGCCAGCAGAATGAGCTCGCGCAATCGACGGCGCCGCTGCTGCTGTACCGGCGTGACATGCAGCAGTTGCACGGCCGGAAAGTCGACGACGATGTCCGTACGACGGCGGAACAGGTGCAGGGCAATGGGCAGCGCCACGGCCAGTGCGGCCAGCAGATACAACGGCGCGAGAAACGACAGCCCGAACACAGACGTTACCCCGCTCTCCGTCTCGTCTGCAGATAGGCAAGCAGCCCCACCTCCAGGGGTTGCGACGTCTGCAGCAGGCAGTAGTCGATGCCGTTGCGGCCGAGTTCGGTGCGGTACAACTCGATGAGCGCCTGCACGCGCGCCTGATACGCCTCACGCACGGCACCCGGCACGGCCATCACTTCGTCGCCCGTTTCGAGATCGCGGAAGCGCGCCGCCCGCTCGAAGGGAAACGTCAGCTCGTCGGGGTCGAGCACCTGGAATACGATGACGTCGGTTCCCCGGTAGCGGAAGTGTTTGAGCCCTTCGATGACACGCGCCGGATCGTCGAGCAGGTCCGACACCAGCACCACCAGCCCGCGCTTGCGGATGGTCTGCACCAGACCCGACAGCGGCCTGGCCAGGTCGGTGCGCGCACCAAGCTCCAGCCGTTCGAGCGTCACGAGCAGTGACTTCAGATGGCCGGGACGCGCGCTGCACGGCCGCAACTCGCGAATACGATCGTCGAACGTCAGCAATCCCACCGCGTCACGCTGCCGGTTCATCAGATAGGCCAGTGCCCCGGACAGGTACGAGGCGTACTCGATTTTCGAGAGGCCGCTGGCCGCGTACCCCATCGAGCCACTCACATCGAGCAGGATGTGGCATTCGAGGTTGGTCTCTTCCTCGAACTTCTTCACCACATGCCGATCCGTGCGCGCAAAAATCTTCCAGTCCAGCGTCGCCAGATCGTCGCCGGGAAGGTATTGCCGGTACTCGGCAAACTCCACGCTGAAGCCCTTGTACGGGCTTCGATGGAGGCCCGTCAGAAACCCTTCGACAATGGTGCGGGCCTTGAGATCGATGGTACCCAGCCGCGCCACGACGGCCGGGTCCAGATACCGCACCTGCCCTGGCATGGCGGATCCTTACAATCCGCTGGCAGGCAGCGGGACGGCCTCGACCAGGCGGTCGATGATGTGTTCGGCGGTCACACCTTCGGCTTCGGCATAGAAGTTCGGAATGATGCGGTGCCTGAGAATGGGACGCGCCAGCGCCTGGATGTCCTTGACCGACACGTGCAGCCGCCCGTGCATGAGCGCGCGGGCCTTCGCACCAAGCACCAGCGCATGCGACGCGCGCAGCCCGGCGCCCCACTTCACCCACTTCTGGATGAAGTCCAGATTCGCTCCGCGTCCCGGACGCGAATTGTCGGACAGGCGCACGGCATACCGCGCCACCTCTTCGGCAATCAGTACCTGCCGGACCGACGCCTGAATCCGGAGGATCTCGGCACCGTCGAGCACCCGCTGCGGCGCCGGCCGTTCCGCACCGGTCGTGTCCGTCACCACGCGCACCTCGTCGTCTTCGGAGAGGTACGTCATCACCACGTTGAACAGGAAGCGATCGAGTTGTGCCTCCGGCAGCGGATAGGTGCCTTCGAGCTCGATCGGGTTCTGCGTGGCCAGGACGAAGAACGGACGCTCCAGATCGTAGGTGCGGCCGGCCGCCGTGACGTGGTACTCCTGCATGGCCTCGAGCAGCGCCGCCTGCGTCTTGGGCGGCGTCCGGTTGATCTCGTCGGCCAGGATGATCTGCGCGAAGATGGGGCCGTGCACGAACCGCAGCGTGCGGTGCCCGCCCTCCTCGTCCAGCACCTCGGTCCCGGTGATGTCGGCCGGCATCAGATCGGGCGTGAACTGGATGCGCTTGAAGCCAAGATCCAGAATCTGCGCGAGTGTCTTGACCAGCAGTGTCTTGGCCAGCCCCGGCACACCGGTAATGAGGCAGTGGCCACCACAGAAAAACGCGGTCAGCACCTCGTCCACGACCTCGTCCTGCCCGACAATCACCTTGCGCAGTTCGGCCAGAATCTGCTGGCGGCCACGCGCCACCCGTTCGGCCAGATCGGCCGTTTCCGTTTCGACGCTCTGGTTCATGTCACGCACACCCGTCCGATAGCCGTCCGTATCCGCCGCCTAGTGCGTGAGCGAATACACGATTTCGTTGATCCACATCCGATACGCCTGGGCCGTGAACTGGAGGTACCCGGGATACTCCTCCGCGTTCGACCACTCGACGCCATCGCCCATGTCCGTGTTCCAGTTCATCAGCACCATCGGCCGGCCGGTGTCGTCCAGAATGGCACGCAACGCCGACTGGAAGCCACCCTTCTCCCACGTTCGCCCGCTGAAGAACGAGCCGAGCCCTGGAATCTGCGGAAACTTATCGATCCGGTAGAAGCACGTGAAGATGGGGTGCGGCGGATCGAGCTGGACGATTTCGCGATCCGGAAACACGCGACGCATCTGCCGCACCGTCAGATCCCACTCGTATGGCCCGTGGAAATCGTCGAACGTCAGTGTTCCTCCGCGCAGGAGGAACTCGCGCAGAATCCCCACCTCGTGCTCCAGCAGCTGCAGGTGACTCGGCTCGACGATGTAGATCCAGGGGTACTGCCAGAGCCGCTCGTCGTCCAGTTCGAGGACGATGGGTTCGCCGACCTCGATGGCGGTGACGGCCCTGAGGCGCCGGGAGAGATTCTGCTCGGCTGCCGGCGCGTCGATGGCCCACGGGTCTTCCCAGTAGCTCATGCGCGGACGGCCGCGGCCCTCGTCGGCCCACGAGTTGTAGCGGATGCGGACGAACGTCCACTGCAGACCCGCCAGGCGATCGTCGGGTAGAGCCGGCACCTGTGCCTCGATGGACGGGACAACCGCCAGTCCGCACAACAGCAGCGCAACGGCCAGCAGACCGAGCGCCGGTGGCCTGAGCCGGGACCGTGGCTGATTGCAGCGCATCTCCTGGTGTCCGCCTTCCAACCTGACGCCGGCCGTTACCGGCCGCCGACAATCCTCAGCAATAAATCCTGCGCCCGCGAGTAGGTGGGCGCCACCTGGAGTGCGGCCAGCGCCTGCGTGCGGGCTTCGTCCGTCTGGCCGGCCGCCAGCAGTCCTTCCGCGAGGTCGGCATGCGCGCCGGCACGGTCGACAGGACCGGCAGCCAGCGCGACGCGGAACATGCGAACGGCCTCGGCCGTCTCGCCACGTTCCATGGCCATACGTCCCAGCGTGGCATGCGAAGGCGAATCGAACGGATCGACCGCCACCGCCCGGCGCAGCGCCGTGCGCAACAGGTCGGGTTGCGCGGCCGGGTCGACCAGCGACGCAAGCTTCCGTGCGTTGGCCAGATCCGAATGGTCGAATCCCGTCAGCGTATCGAGCGCGCGAATGGCCCGGGCCTTATCGCCCTGTTCCAGCGCGATGTCGGCAATCTGCGCCTGCGGACTGTCGGCCCCGGTGGCGTTCGGCACCAGCGTGGCCGCACGTTCGAACGCCGCCAGCGCCGCCGCCGGATCCAGCTTTCTCAACACGCGGCCCAGCGCCACCTGCGCCGGGAAGCTTCCCGGGTTGGCATCCGCCAGCCCCTGAAGTTTTTCGACGGGCAGATCGGCACTCAGCCCTTCGGGGGCGGTCAGCGCCGTTCGCAGCGCACCGTATCGCTTCGCCAGGAACGCGTCGAACGTGGTCTGCAGTTCATCCAGCTCGATGCCGAGCACCTTCTCGATAGCCGCCTCGGTGTCGATGCCCGTCGCATAGGACTGCACCAACTCCCGTAGCTTCGGCTGGCCATATACCTCGACGATGTGCTCGACCACAAGGGATGACTGGAAGTAGGCCAGCGAGATGGTCTCGGGACTCTGGAAGCCGCTGTTGAGATCCTTCAGCTTGATGACCTGGCCCCGGTCCAGCGCACGGGCAAACGGGATGTCCATCTCGCGGCCCCACTCGGCCCGCGCGCGTTTCTCCTCGAACACCGAGATGCCCTCGGTGAGCCAGCGCGGCACGCGCTGTTCGGACAATTGCAGCGTGATGACGTGCGCCATCTCGTGCCACAGCGTCACGCCCCAGTTGAACTCGCCCGGCGGACGCGCGCGCGGCGAGTCGAGCGTGACCACGCGCCCGAAGCAGGCACCGAGCGCGCCCAGCATGCCGGGCAGCCCCAGCGTACGCACCGCGAAGTCGTCGTGCCGTGGAAACATCTCCACGAGAATGGGGCCCTTCGGCGTGAACTCCCAGGTTTTGCTGAGCGCCTCCAGTGCCTCTCGCGCCAGCGCCGGCGCGTACTGCGCCATCACCGGTTCTTCGTCCGGGTGGAATCGCAGCACGAGTTCGCCATCGGTGATCTCGCCAAACTGATCCAGCGTGTCGAGCAGGCCCAGCAGGTTGAAGGTGACCACGTCGTACGGGTCCTGCCGGAACGCGGTTTCGAGCATGCGTCGGGCGCCACGTTCGTCGCCGGTCCGCATCAGGTGGTTACCGAGGTCCGCGTAGGCGCGCCAGTTTTCGCGGTCGACCTGGATGGCACGCCGCACCTGCTCGGCCGCTTCGTCGAAGCGGTAGTAGCCGGCGGTGACGCCGCCGGCAATACGATAGAACTCACCGTAGACGGGGTTCGCGCGCATGGCCTCGGCCGCGCGAGCGTCGTAGGCGGCCTCGTCGCCCACGACATAGGCCAGTGCGCCGTCGTAGGCCAGCGCCTCCAGATGCCGCGGATTGATGGCCAGTGCCTTGCCCAGCCAGTCGCGTGCTTCGTCCTTGCGGTCGCGCGACAGCGCCGTGTCGGCCATGAACACCTGCGCGTCCGTGTCCCTGGGGTTACGTTTGAGCACACGCGCGACGAAGGTCAGGGCCTGCGGCGGGTTTTCGTCCACCAGCGCGCGAGCCATGCCGACGAGCGCGGGACTGTAGTTTTCGTCGGCCGCCAGGGCCGTCTCGAACGACCGCACGGCATCCCGCTTGTTGTATTTCTCGAGGAACAGCAGTCCCCACTCGGTGTTGATCTCGACGTCGTTGGGCGCCAGCGAGACAGCATCGCGGAAATACGCGTTGGCGTCCTCGAACATGCCCAGGGCACGGGCGGCCCGACCGGCTCTCAGGAACTCACGGGCCGTGTCGGCACGCCTGGCCGCCAGCAGTACGGTCTGCAGCGTCCGGCGGGCATCACCGCGCCGCCCCTGACGGATCTGCGACAGGCCGAGCTCGACAGCCGCATCGCCCGTGGGCCGCTCCGCGGCCATCGGTTGCAGCACCTCGTCGGCTTTCGTGTGGTTGCCCACCGCCGACAGCGCCCGCGCCCGCAGCACCACCAGTGTTTCATCGGCAGCGTGGGCCGCCGTCAGACGCTCCACGGCCTCGTAATCGCCCGTCTGCCAGGCCTCCTCGGCGGCTGCGCCGGCGCCTGCCGCACCCGCCGTCTGCGTTTGTGTCTGTGCGCGTAACGCCGCCAGCCCGAGACCACCGGCAACGGCCAGGCACACGATCGTGACGATCCAGAAGCGGCGTGTCATCCTCAGGCCGAGTATAACGAGCTCAGAACCCCCGATGGGAGGATCTTCTTCCTTGGACGCCCGCGGCCGAGCCCGGGTCTGGATGTCTATCTCATGAGTGGTGAACGGGCCGCGCGTTCATGGTGAGCAGGTCGTACTGCGCCACGGTCTCGCCGTCCTGGTTGAAAATTTCGACGTCCCAGCGCACCTCGCCGTACTCCGGCTTGCGCGCGGCCTGCTTCTGCTTTACGGTCAGCCGCACACGGATGGTCTCGCCGGGCGACACCGGCTTGAGGAAGCGCAGGTTATCGAGCCCGTAGTTGGCCAGCACCGGTCCCGGCGAGGGCTCGACGAACAGGCCCGCGGCAAAGGACAGCAGCAGATAACCGTGCGCGACGCGCCCGGGGAAGAACGGGTTGGCCTTCGCCGCCTCCTCATCCATGTGGGCGTAGAACGTGTCGCCGGTGAACTCGGCAAAGTGTTCGATGTCTTCGAGCGTAACCGTGCGCGACCCGGTCTCGACCGTATCGCCAATCTGCAGCGTGTCGTAGTCGCGCGTGAACGGGTGCGACGGAGGCACCGGCGCCGCGGCACCTTTCGTCCAGCGGCGCGTCAGTGCCGCCAGGCGCGACGGCGATCCCTGCAGGGCCGTGCGCTGCATGTAGTGGAACACGCCGCGGATGCCGCCCAGCTCTTCCCCGCCGCCGGCCCGGCCGGGGCCACCGTGCACCAGCATCGGCAGCGGCGACCCATGTCCGGTGGACTCCTTCGCGCAGTCGCGGTCCACCAGCAGCACGCGTCCGTGGAACGGGGCAATCCCGAACAGCAGCGTGTGCGCCACATCCTCGTCGTACGTGAAGATGGACGCGACCAGGCTGCCCTCTCCCTTCGCCACCAGCGCCACCGCTTCGTCCAGCGTGTCGTAGGGCATCAGCGTGGCCACCGGGCCAAACGCCTCGGTGGTGTGTGCGTAACGCGCCCGCATGGGCTCGGCGCAGCGCAGCAGCACGGGCTGAACGAAAGCACCACCATCGAGGCCCTCACCCGCGAGCGCACCAGCGGCGGACGGATCGCCGTACACAATCTCCGCGTCCCGGGCGATCTCCGCCACCTTCTCCCGCACCGATTCACGCTGCGACACGCTCGCCAGCGGCCCCATCCGCACATCGTCTCGCCGCGGATCACCAATGGTGACTGCCGCCAGCTGCGTGGTCAGCGCCTGCTGCACCGCCGCCTCGAGCGCGCGCGGCACGAACACGCGGCGAATGGCCGTGCACTTCTGGCCTGCCTTCACCGTCATCTCGCGCGCCACTTCCTTCACGAACAGGTCGAACTCCGGCGTCCCGGCCACCGCATCCGGCCCCAGCACGGCCGCGTTGAGCGAATCGCGCTCGGCCACGAAACGGACCGCGTTGCGCGAGATGTTCGGGTGATTGCGCAGCTTCTCTGACGTTTCGATGGAACCGGTGAAGCCGACAATGTCCTGCCCGGTCAGGTGATCGAGAAGATCGCCGGTGGAGCCGCAGATGAGTTGCAGCGATCCCTTCGGCAGGATGCCGGACTCGATCATCAGCTGGACGACAGCTTCGGCCACGTACGCCGTGGCCGTGGCCGGCTTGGTGATGACCGGGACACCGGCGAGAAACGCCGGCGCGAACTTCTCCAGCATGCCCCAGCACGGGAAGTTGAACGCGTTGATGTGCACCGCCACGCCGTCGAGCGGCGTCAGGATGTGCGCGCCAACGAACGTCCCGCCTTTCGACAGCGGCTCGGTGCCGGGCTCCACGACGAACCGTTCGCTCGGCAGTTCACGGCGGCCGCGCGACGCATAGGCGAACAGGGTGCCAAAGCCACCGTCGATGTCGAAGAAGTTGTCGCGTTTGGTGGCGCCGGTATCCGACGAGAGCGCGTACAACGGATCCTTCCGCTCAGCGAGGTACAGCGCGAGCGCCTTCAGCATCTCGGCGCGATCGTGGAACGTCAGAGCGCGCAGGTCACGCCCCGCCGCCCGCGCATGGGCCACCATGGCTCCGAAGTCGAGCCCGGCACTCGACAGCCGCGCGACCACGCGCCCGTCAATCGCGCTGGGGATATCGACCAGCCCGGTCGCCGGCTCGACCCACGTGTCCAGCGCGTAGCTCTTCAGAATCCTCGTCATTACCATCTCCTCACGCAGTGTCGCCTACACGCGCTCGATCAGCGCCGCAATTCCCTGGCCCACGCCAATACACATGGTGGCGATGGCCCGCCGCGCGTTGCGCACTTCCAGCGCGCTCACGCTCGTCATTGCCAGCCGTGCGCCCGACATCCCCAGCGGATGCCCGATGGCAATGGCACCACCATGTGGGTTGACGTGCTCTGCATCGTCCGGCAACCCGAGTTGCCGGAGCACGGCCAGCGCCTGCGACGCAAACGCTTCGTTCAGCTCGATGACGTCGATGTCGGACAACGACAGCCCCGTCCTGGCCAGCAGCTTCTGCGTGGCCGGCACCGGGCCGATGCCCATGATGCGCGGCTCGACCCCGGCAGCCACCGTGCACACCACCCGCGCACGCGGCGTCAGCCCGTGCCGTCGCGCCGCCTCTTCCGAGGCAAGAATCAGTGCGCCAGCACCGTCGTTCACACCAGAGGCGTTGCCGGCCGTGATCGTGCCCGGTGTCCGGAACGGCGTGCGGAGCTTCGCGAGCTGCTCGAGTGTCGTGTCACCGCGTGGATGTTCGTCCACGGCCACCGTGGTGGTCGTGCCCTTCCTGCCAGGAATCTCGATGGGAACAATCTCGCGCTCGAAAAACTTCGCCTCGCGCGCCTGCTGCACACGCTGCTGCGAGCGGAGCGCAAACAGATCCTGGTCGGCGCGGGACACCGCGAACTGCTCCGCGACGTTCTCGCCCGTCTCCGGCATCGAGTCGATGCCGTACTGCGCCTTGAGCAGCGGGTTCACGAAGCGCCAGCCAATGGTCGTGTCGAATACCTCGATGGTCCGCGAAAACGCTTCGGCGGCCTTGCCCTGCACGAAGGGCGCGCGCGTCATGCTCTCGACGCCCCCGGCAACAATCAGCTCGGCATCTCCGGCGCGAATCGCGCGTGCGGCCATGGCCACGGCGTCGAGTCCCGAGCCACACAGACGGTTGATGGTCGTCGCCGGAACGCTCGTCGGCAGCCCGGCCAGCAGCACCGCCATCCGCGCCACGTTGCGATTGTCCTCGCCCGCCTGATTCGCGCAGCCGAACATCACATCGTCCACGGCCTCCCAGTCCAGCGAGGCATGGCGCTCCTTGAAAATTTTCAGCGGGTGCGCGGCGAGGTCATCGGTTCGCACGTCCTTGAGCGCACCGGCGTAGCGCCCGATCGGCGTACGCACGAAATCACAGATGTAGGCTTCCGTCACGATTCGTCTCCAGGCCTTTCGGTTCGGTCACGCCCCGGCGGGCTGACGCACACACACGACGTGAAAGCGGCTGGCCACGAACGCCGCATCGGTGAAGCAGGCCGTGCCGGCCGGATTCGCGCCCGATACGTGATAGTCGCTGAAGGCCGCGCTCTGGTTCACGTAGATGTTTCCAGTGAGGTTGACCGACAACGGAACCCCGGCGCGAGCCGACAGTTCGGCCGCTCTGGTAATCGTGGCTTCGTCGGTCGCGTAAAGAGCCGCGGTAATGGCGCCCTTGCGCCGCGCCGCTTCGGCCGCGCGAGTCAGTGCCTCTTCGACACTGTCGGTGGCCACAATGAAGCTGATGGGACCGAAACGCTCCTCGAGATAGGCCGCTTCGTCGGCGGCCTCCACGGCCAGCAGCAGCGGA
>CAZZGM010000036.1:0-13873 GCA_964653955.1 uncultured Bifidobacteriaceae bacterium
GCCGCCGCTGGCGTGTCCGAGGCGCCTCACGCGCAGGCACCGGCGCCGCCGCTGACCGTCAGCGCCGCCTCGAGCCTGGCCGACGTGATGGCCGATGTCGGGCGGGCCTGGCAGGCTGCTGGCGGCCCGGGCATTCTGGTGAACGCCGGTGGCTCCAACGTGCTGGCGCGCCAGATTGCCGAAGGTGCGCGCGCCGATGTGTTCATGAGCGCCGACACGGTCCAGATGGATGTGGCCGCTGCCTCCGGACGCCTCGTCGACGGAAGCATCGTCAATCTCCTGTCCAACACGCTCGTCGTGATCGTTCCCGGCGAGTCGACGGTACCCGTACGCGAGCCGAAGGATCTGGCGGCGGCAGCCGTACGGCGGATTGCCCTTGGGAACCCCGACAGCGTGCCCGCTGGCGTGTACGCGCGGCAGTGGCTCGAGCGCCTCGGATTGTGGGATGACGTCCGGTTGAAGGTCGTGCCCATGTCCACGGTTCGCGCGGCGCTGGCGGCCGTGCGCGCGGGGCGTGCCGAGGCCGGCGTGGTGTTTTCCACCGATGCGCGGACGGCGCCGGACGTGCGTGTGGCCTATGCCGTCCCCGCGGCCGACGCTCCACCCATCCGCTATCCCGTTGCCGTCGTCCGTGGCCGGCGCGAAGCGGAGGCCGCGCAGTTCGTGGCGTTTCTCCAGTCGCCGGAGGCCCGGGCCATTTTCGAGGCCGCCGGTTTCCTGGTCGGAGAACGCTGACCTCATGGAGCAGAGCGTTGCCGGCATCGCGGTGTTCACCGCCGTGATGGGGGCCTTGTCCACGCTGCTCGTGTTGCCGGCGGGCATCGCGGCGGCATGGCTGCTGGCGCGGCGGTCGTTCCCCGGCAAGCCCTTCGTCGAAACGCTGTTGACGCTGCCGCTGGTGCTGCCGCCGGTGGCCACGGGGTTTCTCCTGCTGCGACTCTTCGGACGCAATAGTCCGGTTGGCCGCGCACTGGACACCCTGGGCATCGAAGTAGTGTTCACCTGGAAGGCCGTGGTCATTGCCATGGCCGTCATGAGCTTCCCGCTCATCGTCCTCACGGTACGGGCCGGGTTCGAGCAGGTGGATCGCCGTTACGAACGTGTGGCGGCCACGCTGGGCGCGGCGCCGTGGCGTGTGTTCGTCACCATCACGCTGCCGCTGGCGGCGCGCAGCATTGCCGCTGGCGCCATTCTCGGTTTTGCCAGGGCGCTCGGTGAGTTCGGCGCCACCATTGTCATTGCCGGCGGCATTCCCGGACAGACGCAGACGTTGTCGGTGGCCATCTTCAACCTGACCGAATCGGGACGCGATGCCGACGCCATGCGCTTGATTGTCGTTTCGATCGTTCTCGCGCTGGCGGCCATGCTGCTGGCACAAGCAGTGCAGCGGCGCGGAGGACAGGCGTGATCCATCTGTCGTTTGCCGTCACGCTGCGGCAGGGCGACTTCTCGCTCGATGTGGCCGACGATGCGCTCGTGGAAGTGCTGGGTGTGTTTGGCCCTTCGGGCAGTGGCAAGACGTCGCTGCTCGAGGTACTCGCCGGCCTGCGCGTGCCGGAGACGGGCCATGTGGACGTGGACGGCCGCCGCCTGCTGGACGTGGCCGCCGGCGTCAACATACCCGCGCACCACCGGCAGGTGGGGTATGTGCCGCAGGATGTCGCACTGTTTCCTCATATGGGTGTGCGTGCCAACGTCATGTACGGCGCGCCGGTACCGCCGCCACCTGCAGATCACATTGCGGACGTGCTCGACATCGCGCATCTGCTCGATCGGCGCGTGCAGATGTTGTCGGGAGGCGAGCGCCAGCGTGTGGCCATTGCGCGGGCGCTGATGTCGGCGCCGCGCCTGCTGCTGCTCGACGAACCACTGGCCGCCGTCGATCGCGGCCGCAAGGATCGCATTCTGCCGTATCTGCTGCGGATTCGCCGCGACCTGCACGTGCCCATCGTCTATGTCACGCACGATCCGCGGGAGATGGAAGAGATTGCGGATCGGATGCTGCTGCTCGACGAGGGACGCGTTGCCGCCCTCGGGCTACCACGCGACGTGCTGGCGCGTGCCGCCGGCCGTGCCTGAGCCGGCCGCCGCCCGCCGCGCCGGCAGCCGCACGGTAAATGTGGCTCCCAGTCCAGGCCCGGGGCTTTCGGCCATCACGCTGCCACCGTGACGTTCGGCAAGCTCCTTGACGATGGAGAGGCCCAGGCCGAGACCGCCGTACGGCCGCGTCGTGCCCGCATCGGCCTGACGGAAGCGTTCGAACAGGTGCGGAAGGAACTCGTGCGGGACGCCGATACCCGTGTCCTGCACCTGCATGACGAGGTCGTCGTCTTCGAGCGTGACCCTGATGTCGATGCGCCCGTCGCGGGGCGTGAACTTCACGGCATTGGCCACGAGGTTCGAGAGCATCTGCTGTACACGCGTGGGGTCGAGCACGAGCGGTGCGTCGACGGCCACGCGATGCGTGCAGCTGACGCCGCGGGCCTGCGCTGCCGCCCGCAGCGACTCCAGCACATCGTCCACGAGTGGTGGAATGTGCGTCGGCTCCGGGCGCAGGCGCAGCTTGCCGGTCATGACGCCAGACACATCCAGCAGATCGGACGTGAGCTGCGCCTGCAATTGCGCGCTGCGTTCGACGGCGGCCAGGGCGCGTTCGCGTTTTTCCGGTGTGAGTTGTCCCGAGCGCAGCAGTTGCAGCCAGCCGAGCAGCGCGTTCAGCGGCGTGCGCAGTTCGTGTGACAGCGTGGCCAGGAACTCGTCCTTCAGACGGTTGGCTTCGCGGGCTTCGCGATAGAGCTGTTCGTTTTCGTCCGCCAGGCGGCGCAGCCGTTCTTCGGCGCGCTTGAGTTCGGTGATGTCGACGAATGCCCCGATCGCCCCGCGCACGCGACCCTCGTCGTCGAACAGCGGAGCGGCAAACTCGTAGAGGTTGAGGACGCCGCCGTCGGCGTGAATGACCTGCAGCTCGACGTTCTTGATTTCGATGCCGAGGCGGGCGGCTTTCTGGAGGGGCAGGTCTTCGGGAGGCACGTGCTGCCCATCGCGCAGCACCGTGATGTTGGGACGCTGGTCGGGCGTGGTGGCGGAGAGCGAGCCGTTGGCACCGTGACCGACGCGCAGCATGGCTGCGAGCGCCGGGTTCACCTGGATGTCGCGGCACGCCGGATCGGCGGCCACGCCAATGCCGACGGGTGTCAGGCGGAACAGCGTGTCGAACTCGCGTTCGCGCCGCTGTACGTCGGCGCTGGCGCGGGCCAGCCGGCCGGCCAGCACGGCGACGCCCAGGCCGATGAGCAGGTAGAGCATGAGCGGATACGCTTCTTCGCCCGCCCAGTGCAGCGTGAAGTAGGGCCGGTTGAAGAAAAACTCCGCCGAGACGCTGCCGAGAATGGTGGCGAGGACCGCCGGACCGTAGCCGCCGTAAAGCGCGGCGACGAGAATGGGTGGAACGAACAGCAGGAAGCCGAGAGCGGCGGACGGGATGAGCGCGTCCAGTCCGAAGCCAATGGCCGTGGATACTCCCACGGCCGCGACGGCGACTGCTGGACCGCTCACTCGATTCACGGGCCGTCCTCGAGGAAGGCGGCTGACGCTCCCACCCAGCGCAGGCCCTTGTTGTGGTCGACGCCCATCATCTTGCCGCGTCCCATGCGCAGCAGCGGCAGCAACGGACGCAGCTTGTCGGTCCAGACGTACATGAGCCGGATCTCCACCTGCGTCGGACCCTCCGGCGTGTCGAGGACCGGCTCGAACGACAGGCGCTCCTGCAGGATGTAGTTCATCCGCTCGTCTTCGGGGATGGCGGCCAGGTCCTCGTCGGAGGGCGAGAAGATGATGCCGCCGCCGGCAAACGAATAGAGCGGTTTCAGCAGGAGCTGATCGCGGTCAGCCGGCAACTCGCTGACATCGTGGAGGAACCACGTGCGTGGCACGCACGGGTGTTTCAGCCAGGGGATGGAGAACTTGCTGATGCGGAAGTACCAGGCAGGGTGGCCCGCCCACTCCACATCGAGGTCGTCCCGATAGTCGAATGGCAACTCGACGTGTTTGCGATCGAGCTCCTCCGGAATGACGCGGTTGTAGATGCGGCGGATGCGCGTGGTGCGCCCGTCACGGTCGTAGTAGAGCTCGCGCCCCGAGCGTCTCACCGCGCTGGTGTCGATGGCGCGGATGCCCCAGGTGCGCTCGGTCAAGGCAAAGTCCGGCCAGGTTTTCTGGCGGCGCGGGTCGATTTCCATCAGCACCACTTCCGCCGGATCGTGTTCACCGACAATGGCGCTGCCGACCATGGCTTCGTACGAGGCGGCGTCGAGCCCGCCCAGGTACGGGTCGAGCGTGTCGGGCAGCGAATAGGCGGTCCGGTAGGCGTCGGCCATGGCGGGCTGCCATCCGTAGAGGGATGGAAACGCCTGGAGTTCCACCAGCCGCGGCTCGATGGTCCCGTTTTCGTTGCGAACCAGGCCGAAGTCCACCTGGACGAAGCGGGGCACGGGGTCTTCGTTCGGTCCCAGGAAACGTTCGGGCGTGGCCTCTGTGGCCGCGGCCATGGCCGCCGGATTGTTTTCGAGCTGGTGAACGAGTGCCGCACCGGTGTCGGCCAGGTCGTTCATGAACGTTTTCGTGAAGAACCCCGGCGTTTCGCTGATGGGAAATTCCGCCGGCGTGCCGGCCGCCTCGGTAAGGAGGTCGAGCAGCTGCGTGTAGGCGGCGGGAGTCCAGGCGTCGTTGAACGCGCGGCGTCGGCTGGAAAGCATGGCTGTCAGAGTCCTGCTTGTGTCTCTTCCACCATATACGCAACGACCTTCCGGAGGTCGCCGGTCTGGGCAAACACGTCGAGCTGGCGGTCGGCACCCGTCCCCCGCTCGAGCATGGTCCGGATGTAGGCCACTTCCTCACGGCTGTCCAGCTCATCCAGGACATCGTCGACGAAGTCGAGATATTCGAGGATGAGGGAACGCTCAGGCACTTCGCGCTCGAGGCCGAAGTCGATGAGGTCGCCGTTGATGCCGTACCGGGCCGCACGCCACTTGTTTTCCATGAGGAGCGAGCGGCTGTATTCGCGGTACGCCTGATTCTTCGCGCGCAGCTTGTAGAGTTTGACGACGGTGGCCTGGATGAGCGCGGCAATGGCCAGCGTTTCGTCCGCGCGCAGCGGGATGTCGCAGACGCGCACCTCGAGTGTCGAAAAAAACGGGTGCGGCCGTACGTCCCACCAGATCTTCTTCGCGTTGTCGATGCAGTTGGTCCGCATCAGCAGGTTGACGAAACGGTCGTAGTCGGTCCAGCTCGTGAAGGTGTCCGGGATGTTCGTGCGCGGGAACTTGTCGAATACCTTGCACCGGTACGACCGGAGCCCGGTGTTCATGCCCAGCCAGAACGGCGAGTTGGTGGAGATCGCCAGCAGGTGGGGCAGGAAGTAGCGGATCTGGTTCATCAACTGGATGGTCGTTTCGCGATCTTCGACGCCCACGTGCACGTGGAGGCCGAAGATGAGATTCGACCGCGCCACCAGCTGCATGTCTTCGACGACCTGCAGATACCGCTCGTCCGGGTAGATGTCCTGCGCCCGCCAGTCGGCAAACGGGTGCGTGGCACCGGCGACGAGCAGCAGGCCGCTCGATTGCGCCAGGTCGACCATCTGCCGGCGCAGGCTGACGATGTCGGCGCGGGCTTCTTTCATGTTGCGGCAGACGCCCGTGCCGACCTCGACCACCGACTGGTGCATCTCGGCCTTCACGCGTTCGTCCATCTGCCGCTTGCCCTTGGCGATGATCTGCGCGTTGATGTGCGACCGGAGGTCGAACGTCTCCGGATCGATCGTCTGGTATTCCTCTTCGATCCCGATCGTGAACGACGGGGTCATGGCCGTCAGCCTTTGAGATATGCCGACCAGCGATACTCCGCGACTGGGGGTTCGAACGCCTTGCGCACCGCCAGGTCGGCCACCGCGTTCACCACCCACTCGAAGTTGGCGGCGCCCACCGAGTGCAGGTCTGCGTCTGGTGCCGGGTTCATGAAGTCGATGGCGTACGGCACGCCGTCCTCGACGGCAAACTCCACCGTGTTGAGGTCGTAGCCGAGAGCCCGGCACAACGTGAGCGCGTCCTGTTCCACACGATCGAGCAGCGCCTGGCTGTAGGCCGGGGGATGCTTGAGATAACGTTCGTGGAACGGCTGCCGCGGGTCATAGGGCATGATGTGGACCTTCTCCTGCCCGATGACGTAGCAGCGGAAATACTCCTGGAAGTTGACCGCTGCCTGCAGCGTCATGCACAGGTCGCGCGACTGGTCGTAGGCACGGAAGAACTCGTCGGGCGAGCTCACCTTGTGCACGTCGCGCCAGCCGCCGCCGTCGAACGGCTTCAGGAACGCCGGGAAGCCGACGTACTCGAAGATGCCCTCCCAGTCGAGCGGATACTGGAGGTTGCGCATCGAACGGTCGGTGGTGCCCGACGGGTGTTCCTTGTGCGGCAGCGCCACGGTCTTCGGCACCGCCACACCCAGCCGATCGGCCAGTGCGTAGTTGAAGAACTTGTCGTCCGCGCTCCACCAGAACGGGTTGTTGATGACACGCGTTCCCGTGAGCACCGCGTTTTTCAGCCATGCCCGGTAGAACGGGATGTCGTGCGAGATGCGGTCCACCACCACGTCATAGCCGCAGGGGATGGCCATTCGCGCCGCCCCCGTCTGGACAAATTCGGCCCGCACATCGGGCAGGTCCATCGCGTTGATGCGTTCCACCAGCGCTCCGGGGAACGTGTTTTCCATCCCGAACAGCACACCGATCTTCTTCATAAGCGCCGCCGTCCCACGTCCACCGCCCGGGAGTCGGGCCTCCGCGTGAGGTGCGCCAAGCTTATCCCACAGATTTGCCGGGAGGCTACCGAAGGGCTGGACTCTATACTGAAGGGTCTTGGTCGACGATATGGCAGCGCTGGCGTTCACATTGCGCCGGCATCCCGACATGGCGTCCGCGTTTCTCGACGCCAGGCGCGACGTGCTCGTGTATCTCCCGCCGGGTTATCCCGCCTGCGGGCCCTGTCCCGTCCTGTACCTGCACGATGGCCAGAATCTGTTCGACCCTGCCACGGCGCACGTCCAGGGGCAGCACTGGCGCGTGGGCGAAACCACCGATGCCCTCGTTCGCGCCGGCACCGTCGAGCCACTCATCATCGTCGGGATTGCCAACACCGGCCCGTCGCGTATCCACGAGTACACACCGACGAAGGACGCGCGTCTTGGCGGCGGACTGGCCGATTGCTATGGCCGATTCCTGGTCGAAGAGCTGAAACCGTTCATCGACGCCACCTACCGCACGCGCCCCGATGCGGCATCCACCGGACTTGGCGGCTCGTCGCTGGGCGGCCTCGTATCGCTGCATCTGGGCCTGGCGCGGCCGGATGTGTTCGGGCGGCTGGCCGTGGTGTCGCCGTCCGTGTGGTGGGACCGCCGGGTCATCCTGTCCACGGTCCGCCGCACGCGTCCGCGTCCCGCGCTGCGCATCTGGGTCGACATGGGTACGGCCGAAGGACGCCGGGGCCTGGACGATGCGCGGATGTTGAAGGCGGCGCTGGTGGGAGCCGGATGGCGTGTGGGCACCGATCTTCACTATGCGGAGTACGAGGGCGGCACGCACAGCGAAGGCGCGTGGGCCGCACGATTCGGCTCCATCGTGACCTGGCTGTTCAGCGATGTGCCGGACCAGGAGCGGCGCTGACGCGGGCGCGACGGCGCCTCAGCGCGCTGCCGTCTCGCGATACAGGACGTATGTAAAGCGACCGTGCAGCCACCCCTCGTCCGCCGCATCGTCATGCCGGCTGTCGATGGATTCGTCCAGCACGTGAGCGTAATGGCCGCCGAGGCGCGTCACCTCCTGGGTGATGCGGTCCCGGGCCGTGGCCATCAGGTCGCCGTAGCAGCGGTGCCAGAGCTCGCTGTGGTGCGTGATGGCCCCCTGCACGCGTCGGCTGCTGGCTTCGACGACGTGCTCGTCCATGATTTCGGCGGTGATGGGTGGCAGCTCGCGATGCCAGTAGACGACGGGGGGCGGAACGGCTGGGTCAGCCATGGTATATGGGGCATTCTAAGCGGTACGTTACGATTCCGCTCCATGGCACGGTGGTTCTTCGTCGTAATCCTGTTCGCTGCCCTTCCAGCCTCGGCTCAGCCTCAGCCCGTGCAGGTCGCCCTGCCGGCCGTGCGCGTGATTGCCACCGGCGGCACCATTGCCGGCGTACAGGATGCGCCCGGTACGCTTGGCGCCTATCGCGCGGGTACCCGGTCGGTGAGCGAGATCGTGGAGAGTGTGCCCGAACTCGTGCGGTTTGCCACCATCGAGACGGAACAGTTCCTCAACGTGGCGAGCCCCGAAATCACCCCGGCCAACTGGCTGGGGCTTTCGCGGCGCATCAACGAGCAACTGCGGCGGCCCGACCTGGCGGGCGTCGTCGTGACGCACGGAACCGACCGCCTCGAGGAGACGGCGTTCTTCCTCTATCTCACGGTGAAGTCCGACAAGCCCGTGGTGGTGGTGGGAGCGCAGCGGCCGGCGACCGGCATCAGCCCGGACGGCCCCATCAATCTGTTGTCGGCGGTGCGGACGGCGGCCTCGCCACAGTCGCGAGGCAAGGGCGTGCTGGTGGTGATGGACGACCGCATCATCTCGGCGCGCGAAAACCGCAAGCTGTACCCGCGCGTTGGCGGCTTCAGCGGTGGCGAGATGGGAGTGATTGGCATTGTCGCGGGCGGCGGCCCGGAATACTTCTTCCAGCCGGTGCGGCGGCACGGCGTGGAGACGGAGTTCGACGTGTTTGCCATCGACCAGCTTCCGAAGGTGGAGCTGGTGTTCTCCTACCCGGGAGGTGAAGGCCCGCGCCTGGCACCGGACACGCAGGGAGTGGTGGCGGCCACGACCAGCGGCTTTGCTCCCGGCGAACGTGATGTCTTCGCCGACATCCGGCGGCGGGGAATCGTGCTGGTGCAGTCGTTCCCCACGGGTGACCACGTGGCGGGCGGTGCGGCGGGGCCGCCCCCGGCACCGGCCGGGCCGCGGCCGGTGGATGCCGCACCGGTCCTGCCACCAGCCGTCGCCGTGCAGCATCTGCTGCCGCAGAAGGCTCGCATCCTGTTGATGCTGGCGTTGACGAAGACGAAGGATCCGCGCGAAGTCCAGCGTTTCTTCAACGAGTACTGACGCGCGATTCCATCCGAGGAGTCCGGCCATGTCTGCCTTGACCGTTTGGCGCGCGCGGCGAGCCCTGAGCGTCTCGGTGGCCTGCCTGATGGCGGCCGCCGTGCTCTCCGCGCAAGCCGGGCCACCGGTGGACCCGAACGCCACACGACAGGCGGACCTGGTCGAACTCGTGGCGTTGGACGCGACCATCGAACTCGACATCCGTTATGCGGGCACCAACAACTTCCTGGGGAAGCCGGTGTATCCGGAGGCGCGTGCGTTCCTGCAGCGTCCCGCGGCGGAAGCACTGGTGGCCGCGCATCGTGAGCTGGCAGTGCACGGTTACGGGCTGCTCATCCACGACGGCTATCGTCCGTGGGCCATCACGAAACTGTTCTGGGACATGACCAGCGGATCGCAGCGCGAGTTCGTTGCCGATCCGAGCCGCGGGTCGAAACACAATCGCGGGTGTGCCGTGGACCTGACGCTGTTCGATCTGGCTACGGGCACGGCCGTCGAAATGCCGAGTGGCTACGACGAGATGACGCGCCGCGCGTACCCTGGTTATCCCGGTGGACCACCCGAAGCACGCGGGCGCCGCGACCTGTTACGCAGCGTCATGGAGCGCCACGGTTTTACCGTGGAGCCCAACGAGTGGTGGCACTTCAACTATCAGGACTGGGAGCAGTACCCCATCCTCGATATTCCGTTTTCAGCCATTGGCCCAGGCCGCGGCTACTGACTGCTGACGGCCGCGTCGCCCCAGATGTAACGGCCGAAGAACTCCCAGTTCTGCTCCATGGCTGCGCGATTGGCTTTGGGCCGCGTGAGACCATGGCCGAAGCCTTTGAAAAGCGACAGACGCACCGGGACGTTCTGGTCGCGCAGGCCCTGATACAACTGGAATGCGTTGGGTACCGGCACGCGGGCGTCCTGATCGCCATGCTGGATGAGCGTGGGTGTTTTCGCCTGCTTGATGTAGGTCATCGGTGAGGTGTCGGCGTAGATCTTCGGGTCGTCCCAGGGCGTGGCCTTCAGGTACTGCCGCGTGAACGGATGGATGTCCGTATTGACGTAGTAGGTCATCCAGTCCGAAATGCCCGCGCCCACCGAAATGGCCTTGAATCGATCGGCGTGCCGCGTGGTGAGGAAGGCCGAGATGTAGCCGCCCTGGCTCCAGCCCATGCTGCCGACGCGGTCGCGGTCGACGAGACCCTGCGCCACCAGGTGATCGATGCCCGACAGCACGTCCCAGGCGTCGCCAATCCCGAGATTTCGAACGTTCAGGGAACGGAACGCTTCACCATAACCGGCGCTGCCGCGGTAGTTCGGTTCCAGCACCAGCGCGCCGCGCGAGAGGAACGCGTCGATGGGATAGAAACTGCCGCTGGCGTACGGCTGCGGTCGCGAGATGCCCGTCGGCCCACCGTGAATCACGACCAGCAGCGGATAACGCCGGCCCGCCTGGAAATCCGACGGCTTGTGCAGTACGCCTTCGATTTCGGCGTCGTCCTGACTCTTCCAGCGAATCACTTCCTGTGTGTGCGCCGGCCAGTCGGCCACCTGGGCGCGCGTGTCGCTCACGCGGCGCGCCGATGCCAGCGCGTCGACGCGGCCCGCGTAGACGTCGGGAAACTCTCCGGGGCCCGATCCGACGAACGCCACCTGCGCAGCGTCTTTCGACAGTGAGAACTGCGTGCCAATCCAGGCGGGATGTGCCTGGTGCCGTGTGATCTGGCGTGTCGCCGGGTCCACGACGAAGAGTGCCGTAGCGGTCTTCTGCGATGCCGAGAACACGACGCCCGCGGTTGTCCAGGCGACGAGCGAGGGAGCCTCGTCGAACGCCGCCGTGAGGCTGGTGATGCCCGGTTGTCCCGGTGTGACGAGGGCCAGCTCGCTGTTCTGGAAGAAGAAGAACGGCTTGGCCATGGCCGAGACGAACGCCAGCCGCGTGCCGTCCGGCGACCACCGTGGGTTACTGTCGGGACCCTCCTGCGTGACGACGGCAGTACGTTCGCCCGTGGCCACGTTCACAATCGAGATGTCGGCCGAGCCACTGTCGCCGGCGTCGCTCGTCACACGATGGTCGAACGCCAGCCGCGCGCTGTCCGGCGACCAGTCGAAGCTGCCGACGACAAACGATCCGCTGGTGAGGCGGCGAACGGTTTTCGTGTCGACCTCGATGACATGCAGGTGGGTATACCGCTGGTCCTCGTCTTCGAGTTTGACGTCGCCCCACCGTTTCTCGCGTGCCTTCATGTCGTCGGCCGGCGGATCCATGGCGGTGAACGCCAGGCTCCGTCCATCGGGTGCCCACGCGAAATTCGTGACGCCTTCTTCGACGTTCGTGAGCCGCTCGGCTTCTCCGCCCGTGATGTCGATGCGGTAGATCTGCCGCGTGCCGGTGCGGTCCGAGATGAACGCCATCGTCTGGTTGTCCGGCGCCCAGGCCGGTTGCTGGCTCGACTTCGCGGCATTGGTCAGTTGACGCGGCTCGCCGGATGGCGTCGTGGAAGCCAGCCAGATTTCTGTTTCGTAGGCGTTGTCGTCCCAGTTGGTCTCGCGAATCGTGTAGGCCACGTGCCGGCCGTCAGGAGAGATGGCAGGGCCTCCGGCACGCTGCAGCGCAATGACGGCGTCGATGGACGGAGACGGTGTTTGCGCCTGGGTACCCGCGAGTCCGGCACCGGCCGCCATGGCGGCGGCCAGGGTAGAAGCAACGAGACGGGGAAGGGGGCCTGACATGGACTGCACCTCGACGCGATTGTATGCGCCGGAGGGCCGATGGCGAATGCCGGACCGCCGGAAGACGGCGGCCCGGCCGTGTGTCCCGATGCCGGGACCGGAGCGCTCAGATGGCCTTCAACAGGGCCGACACCTTGTTGGTGGCTTCCCAGGTGAGGTCCTTGTCGTTCTTGCCGAAGTGTCCGTAGTTGGTCGTCTTGGAGTAGATCGGCCGGCGCAGGTTCAGCTGTTCGATGATGGCGGCCGGCTGGAAGCTGAACACGCGGTTGATGGCCCGGATGATCTTGTCGTTCGGCACCGGCACGGTTGCGAACGTGTCCACATGTACGCTGACCGGGTCGGGATGGCCGATGGCGTAGGCAAACTGGATTTCGCACCGGTCAGCCAGTCCCGCGGCCACCACGTTCTTTGCCACCCAGCGGCCCATGTAGGCGGCGCTGCGGTCCACCTTGGTCGGGTCCTTGCCGGAAAACGCGCCGCCGCCGTGCCGGCCCATGCCGCCGTAGCTGTCGACAATGATCTTGCGTCCGGTCAGGCCCGAATCGCCCTGCGGTCCGCCAATGACGAAGCGGCCCGTGGGATTGATGTAGAACTCGGTCTTCTTCGTGAGCATCCGCGCCGGGAGCACCTTGCGGATGACGTCGTTGATGCAGAACGACTCGATGGTCCGGTGCGAGATGTTTTCGGCGTGCTGCGTCGAGATGACGACGTTGGAGATGGACACGGGCTTGCCGTTTTCGTACACCACCGACACCTGCGACTTTGCGTCGGGGCGCAGCCACGCCACCTTGCCCTGCTTGCGGATCTTGGTGAGCTGGCGGCCGAGGCGGTGCGCGAACATGATGGGCGCCGGCATCAGCTCCGGCGTCTCGTTGCTGGCATACCCGAACATCAGACCCTGGTCACCCGCGCCCTGCTTGGCCGTCTTCTTGCCGGTGGCCTTGCGGGCGTCCACGCCCTGCGCGATGTCGGGGGACTGCTGCGTCACCAGGACGTTCACGAACACCTTGTCAGCATGGAACACGTCATCGTCGTTGACGTAGCCGATGCCGCGGATCGCGTCGCGGGCAATCTTGACGAAATCGAGCCGGGCCCGCGTCGTGATCTCGCCGCCGATGACAACGACGTTCGACTTGACGAATGTTTCGCAGGCGACGCGGCTGCCCTTGTCCTGCGCGAGGCACGCGTCGAGGACCGCATCCGAAATCGTGTCGGCGACCTTGTCGGGATGGCCCTCGCCGACCGACTCCGAAGAGAAGATGTATCGGTTGCCCATTCACACTCCAAAAAAAAGGCCCGCGTTGGTCGCGGGCCCGGTTCGCGACTTAGACAGTTGTCATGTCCGGCACACGCCGGCCACGATGCGGCCCTCAAGTCGGTGAAATCGCCGCAAAACGACATTGCAGTATGACCCGCCCCGGCCGCACGTGTCAAACGCCGGCACCGGGATGCGCGTACAGAAATCACGCACGACACCGGCTGCCAGAAGTGGGCGCGATGGCCCGCATCCAGCGACCGATGTTCGTGCGTTGTGCGTGATGGTGTCGTTCGGGAGGCGTGAACCTCAGAAGCCGAGAGAGAGGCCCACCGAGCCGCGCCAGAACGACAGCGTGCCGAGTTCGAAGCTGTTGAGCGGCGTGAGGTCGTCGATCTGGCGGAAGTAGCGAATGTCGCCACGGATGCCGAGACGGCCCGTGCCGCCCCGTACGCCGCCGCCGACATTCACGCCGAAGCCGTTGTCCTTGTAGTCGAGCAGATCCGAGGCTGCCGTGATGCGCGAGCGCATCAGGCCGATGCCTCCGGAAGCGTACGGCTTGATGCCGCCACCACCGCCGCCGAGCACCAGATTGCCCATCAGCGTCGTGACGCTGCCCTTCGAGTCGAAGTTGAAGAAGTCGTCTTCGCCGGGCTCGAAGAACGTTGGCGCGTAGCCGAGGTCCACCTCGAAGCCAATGC
>CAZZGM010000037.1:0-660 GCA_964653955.1 uncultured Bifidobacteriaceae bacterium
CGTGCTGGTGCGGCACAACGGATCGCTCAACCTCATCACGCTGCGCTATCGCCTGAAGGATCTGCCCGTGCAGGCGTTGAAGGCCGAAGCGCGTGTCGGCGACGTCACCGTCCCGGCCGGCTCGTTCCTCATTGCCACGGACGCGGCCGGCACCGAAGCCCGCGTGCGCAAGGAGACCGAGACGCTGGGCCTCGACGCGATCACCGCGCCCGCGGGCACATCGTTCGACACGACGGACGTGGACCTGCCGCGCATTGCGATGTACACCACGTGGGCCAATACCGAGAAGGTAGGCTGGGTGCGGCTGGCCTTCGACCGCTTCGAAATCCCGTTCGACCTCATCCACAAGGATCACGTCCAGACCGGCGCCGACCTGCGCGCGAAGTACGACGTCATCCTGGTGCCGCATCAGACGCAGAACGGCAAGGCTGTCGTCTACGAGCAGCCGAAGCTGTCGAAGCCGCTGCCGTACCGCAAGAGCGAGCAGTTCAAGTCACTGGGCATGTATGCGGAAACAGACGACGTGCGTGGGGGCATGGGACTGGAGGGCGTCACCGAGTTCCAGAGGTTCCTCGACGCAGGCGGCACGGTCATTACCTTTGGCGTGGCCAGCTACTTCCCCGCCGAGTTCGGCCTGGCCAGGGGCGTGGACGCGCAGCG
>CAZZGM010000037.1:670-5020 GCA_964653955.1 uncultured Bifidobacteriaceae bacterium
GGTATGCGCCGGGACCGTACGTGCAAAACGAAATCCTGCGGCCCGAACATCCGCTGTTCTTCGGCTACGGCGGGCAGAAGACGTTGCCCGTCCGCTGGGCCGATGGTCCGCTGCTGACGGCAGGTCCGCAGCCAGGCTTTGGCGGTGGTGCCGCCCCGGTGCTGCCCGAACAGCCGCAGGTGCTGGCCCGCTACCAGGGCGGCGCCGAAGGCGTGCTGAGCGGCCTGCTGCGCGGCCCGGATCAACTGCGCAACCGCCCGATGATTGTCGACGCGCCGTCGGGCAAAGGACGCGTGCTGCTGTTTGCCAACAACCCCGTCTACCGGTGGCAGACCTTCGGCGAACACGGGCTCGTGTTCAACGCGCTGTTGTTCTGGAACGACCTGCCGGCCGCGGCACCAGGCGCGGCAACCGCAACAGCCGGGCAGTAAGCTCGGTCCCGAATCACACGACGCGGCGGGATGACGACGACACATCCTGCCGCGTCGACAGGAATGTCCGCATGAGCGTGGCGTTCCGGTCGTTGGCACGGAACCAGAGGTCGGCCAGCGGGCCAATCACGGGAATGGCACCGAGGATGACGTCGGTAGCCACGTTGGCCAGCATCTTCGACACCAGCGCGGGCGGCGGTCCATAACGGAGGCTCCGCGCCACCAGCGTCAGCGAGATGGCACCGGACGCCAGGTCGCCCACCACCGGCACCAGGCTGATGAACACGTCCAGCCCGACAGGACCAATGAGCGGCAGGCGCACGGCCGAGTCCATGAGATGGGCCAGACGGCCGATGCCCTGGCCAAAGCGCCGCTCGGCCTCCGGCACGTCCATGCCATTGGCTTTGGCGTAGGCGGCCAGACGCGTGAGCGCGTGCGCCGCCGCGCCGCCCACGTGGCGATCGATGCGGGCCGCCATGGTTTCGGCGGTGCGGATGAACGCCCACCGCGCCGCCAGGAAGCCGCCCACCACCAGCAGCGTCACCAGAATGAACGCCACCGACAAGACGACGAGCAGCGATTCGAGCATGTCTGTCGATTATGCGCGCGGGTGCGCACGCCAGCGCTACTTCACGACCAGCAGGCGGTAGTTGGCCGGGTGCAGGAACTGAATCCCATCCTCGGCCAGCAGCGCATCGTCCTCGATGGGAATGCGGAGCTTGGCGCCGCCCCACTCGGCAATGGGCGTGTAAGCGAAATATTCAAACGCAAAGATGTGCTGCGTCTTCAGGATGAACGTCCGCTGGAGCGGCTGCCAGGCGGTAAGCGACGGCCCGATGTCGTGGCCGGTGTTGCCGACGGGATGGAAGCCGTAGACCACATCGGTGCGGTCGTCGCGGTTCGGCCGGTTGAACTCGATGACGCCGAAGCCGGCGTCGGCCAGCGCCTTGTCCATGTTCTTCATCGTCTCGTCGGCCGTCAGCCCCGGCTTGACGGCCTTCTTGAGCACGTCACGCACCGACAGCGCCTGGTCGAAGGCGCGCTGGATACTGGCAGGCGGTGCCGTTTCGCCCGGCTTCAGCACGTAGGCAACGCGCTTGACGTCGGTGCCGAAGTTCATGAGCTGGACGCCCCAGTCGATCATCAATACGTCGCCCGGCTGGATGATGTAGTCCGTGGACGTGGCGAGAATGCCGGCCGGGCCGGTGACGTACACCGACGGCATGTCGAACTCCGAGCCGAGCCCGCGTTCGAGCAGGCGATCCTGCATCCACCAGGCCACGTCCTCGAGCGTGGTGCGACCGACGGCAATCACTTCGTTCGACAGCGCCCGTTCGGCCAGCTGCACGGCAATGCCGGCGGCCTCGCCAAACGCCACAATCTCCGACGCCACACGGCGCGACCGGAAATCGGACACCAGCTTTTCGGCGCTGACCAGCCGGCTGGCGTACGGTTCGCCCAGCGTCTTCTGGAGGTGCGCGAGCATGGTGACGGACAGTCCATCGGCCGGGCCGATTTCGTCGGACATGTTCACGCCAATCCGTTTCGGGTCGCGCTCCCGCACCAGTTCGGGCAGCGCCGACGGCGCCGCCATCCGGTCGTAGGCACCGGACTGGTCGATGAGGTAGCCGCTCGGCCCGAGGGCCAGGCGCTCGATCCGGTCGCCGCCACGATCGGTGAACACGTAGTAGCCGATGCCGCTCACATAGCCGCGGCCGAGGTCGTTCCACAGCGGGTCGTAGTGGTTTTCCTTCACCGCCACGATCCACATGTCGACGCCGTTGTCGCGCATCGCTTTTGGCAGCACCTGTTCGAACTTGTCGAGGCGAATCTGCCGCTGCATCTCCCAGCGCCGGCGCGCTTCCTGAGCCGAGACCGCGGTCACCGCGCCCGAGCACTCGAGAACCGTCAACGCCAGGAAGAGGAGAGACAGTGTGCGCATCATGTGCGCATTCTAGCGGCTGACGCCGGCCGGGCGTGACGGCTGCGCGGCGAGGTGTCGTTGCCGGTGGCCGTCCGGAGCGATCCGCCGGTCAACCGGTGCGTCGGCATGATCAAGCGTTTGGCCGAAATCGCCCAGGCTCACGCTGCGGCTCATACGGCGCGTGGCACCCGACACACCGGTTGTCGGTCTCGGCACACGGCGGTCCGCAACGGCCGGCCACCGGCAACGACACCTCGCCGCACAGCACGTCCACGAGCCGCTGGTGGAGCCCTACTTGAGAACAGGCGCGAATATCCGCAGGCGGTGCGGCACGCCGCGTGTGGCCACCCACTGGTCCTTCCAGTGCACCAGGCGATGGAGCAACACCAGCAGCAGCGCGGCGGCCGCCATGGATACTTCCCACGGAAGCGCGCGCGCGATGGGCAGCGCCAGCGCACCGTACGCCATCTCGACATGTACCCAGTAGACGAACAGCGACGAACGGCCCAGCGTGACCAGCGGTTCCCACGAGGCCGCCAGCAGCCACGCCAGCGGGATGCCGGCGACGACAATGCCGAGGCGGATGAAGAAGAAGGCCGGTGATGCGGCCCAGGCCGTTGGGGAAATACCTGACGGCAGCAGCGTCGAGGCAGCCCACCCGCCGGCAAGGGCCACCGTGGCGGCCACGGCCAGGCCCAGATGCAGGCGGCGTTCGTCCGAGGGGGTGCGCGCCGCATCCAGCAACTCGCCAATGAGCGCACCGGCCATGAGGAAGCCCATCCAGGGGAACAACGTGAACCACCAGCGGTGCGGGCCGGGACGCACGTACCACTCCAGTGGGTCCGGCAGCGCGGAAAGCCCGTTCACTTCGGGCACGACCGGTGCGAGGTACACGCACACAACAGTGGCCACTGCGTAGGCCAGGATGCGGACGATGCGGGACGGCAACAGACGCCACAGCGCGGCCGCCACCACCATCGACACGCCCATCACGTTGAGGATGTCGACCTTCAACAGGTTGACCCACGCACCCCAGCCCAGCACCTGCGACTGAATGCGGAAGAGGAACGCGAGGCCGAACACCTGCCATCCGCGCGCCCACGCCGCGTGGCCTGCGGCAGACCGGCCGTCACGTCGTGTGCGGCGGCCCGCCGCCATGGTCAGCGCGGTGCCGGCCAGCAGCATGAACAGCGGCGCCGCCAACCCGTTGACGAACACCGTCGCGGCATACCGATCATCGTGTCGATCGGCATCGCGCGTCCACGCGTCCGTGACGTGCGCCACCACCATGATTGCCACGGCCACGCCCCGCAGGGCGTCGAGCCAGACCTTGCGAGTAATCAGTCAGCAACCTCGAACCCCTCACGTTACCGGCCCGGGCACGAAAAGCAAAGCATCTCGGGCCTGGTCCGGCCCCCCGGGAACCTTGCGGTTGCCCCACTCGTCACATCATGCTAGAAAATTAGCAATGGCGGGCGACACCTTGTCACGGCGCGAACGGCAAATCATGGACGTGCTCTACGCGAAGGGGTCCGCGACGGCGGCCGACGTGCAGGCGGCCCTGCCGGATCCGCCCAGCTACTCCGCGGTGAGAGCCCTGCTCCGTATCCTGGAGGAAAAAGGTCATGCCCGGCACGAGGAGCAGGGGCCGCGTTACGTCTACCTCCCGCGCGTGTCACGGGAGCGCGCCCGCAGGTCGGCACTGAAGCGCCTGGTCTCGACCTTCTTCGAAGGCTCCACCGCACAGGCCGCCGCGGCGCTCATCGATTCCAACACGCTGTCGCGCGACGACCTGGCGCGGCTGTCGGCCCTGATCGAAAAAGCCAGGAAGGACGAGCCATGACCATTGCGCTGGCGTTGCGTGCCGCCGTGCTGCTCGGGTGTGCGCTGCTCACCGTACGAGGGCTCCGGCGCGCACCCGCGGCCATCCGCCACAGGTTCTGGACGCTGGTGATGGCGGCCGTCATCCTGCTGCCGCTGGTGACGCTGGTGACG
>CAZZGM010000037.1:5030-13742 GCA_964653955.1 uncultured Bifidobacteriaceae bacterium
CGCCTTCGTGGACACTCGCCACCCTGCCGCATGCGCCGCTGCCGGTTGCGTCACTGCAGGATCCTGGATCCACAGCATCGCCGACGCCCCCGCCCGAGGCCGTATCCGGAGCAGCGCTGTGGGACACGGGCGAGCCGGGCGCTGAACACGCGATCCTCAGGAACGGGGACGTTTCACGCTTCGAAACACTCGCCTGGTTGACGGACGCGCAGCAGGCGGGCGCGCGTGAGTGGCTGGAAAACGTACGGCACGTGGGCACACTCGCGTGGCTGACCGGCGCGTTCGCCACTGGAGTCTACTTCCTCGCCGGACATCTCACACTCCTGCGTCTTCGTCGCCGGGCCACACGCGCGCCGCTGGCCTGGTCCGCGGCAGCCGCGCGTATTGCGGCGCGTGCCGGTCTCGATGCCGTACCCGAGGTGCTGGTCTCGCCTCACGTGCCCGGTCCTCTCGTAGCGGGACCTGGCCGGCCGGCCGTGCTCATTTCACCCGAGGCGGCCACCTGGCCTGCTTCGCGGCTGGAACCGGTGCTGGTCCATGAACTCGCGCACGTCACCAGACACGATCTGCGCGCGCAGATGCTGGCGCACATGGTCGTCGTGCTGCACTGGTTCAATCCACTGGCATGGCTGGCGGCGCGCGCCATGCGCCGCGAGCAGGAACTGGCGTGCGACGAGGTGGTCATTGGGTCCGGCATCGCGCCAGTGGCATACGCCGCGGACCTCCTCGCCATTGCCACGACCGCCGTCGATCGCCGCGTGCCGGCGGTGGCCTTGTCGATGGCGCGGCCATCCGAGCTCGAAGGACGGCTGATGGCCGTGCTCGACCGGCGTCCTCACCGCAGCATGGCGGCATCGCGCGTGGGACTGCCACTGGTTCTCGCACTCGCCACAGGCATGGTGGCGGGCGCGTTGGTCGCCGAAGAGCCGGCAGCCACGTCGCGCGCCATGGCATCGGCACGGCCGGCGCTCCTCAATCCGCCCCTCGTAATTGATCCCAACGAGAACCCCGCCGTCTCGATCCAGCGCGATGCGCGCGAAGCCACGGCCGATGGCAACGTGCAGGTACGCGAGCGTGCCGTGGTACGTCTGGCAGTACGGTCCGGAAACGATGTCGTGCCGGCACTGCTCGACGCGCTCGGCGACCCCGACAGCCGCGTCCGTGAGAAAGCCGTGGCCGGCCTGATGTGGCGGCGCGATTCGCGTGTCGTCCCCGCACTCATTGCCGCCGCGGCCGATCCCGACGCCCGTGTCCGCGAGAAAGTGCTCGTGGCGCTTGGACTGTCCTTCGATGAACGGGCAAAGACCGCTGTCGACGCCGCGCGGCACGACATCGACGCCCGCGTCCGCGAGAAGGCAACGAAGCTCAGCATCCTTGCCGCGCCGTTCTCACGCACACAGGAGCGTCCATGACCGCGCTCGTTGCCGACGTTCGTTATGCCCTGCGCCTGCTGGTGCGCACGCCGGTGTTTGCCGTGTCCACCATTCTGGTGCTCGCGCTCGGCATTGGCGCCACCACGGCGGCCTTCAGCCTGGTGTACGCACTGCTGCTCAAGCCCATGCCCTATGCCAACGCCGAGCGGCTCGTGGTGGTGTGGGAGAACAACGTCGTCCGAAACCGGCCGACGAACGTGATCAACGCCGCGAACTTCCTCGCATGGAAGGAACGCAATCGCACGTTCGAGGACCTGGCCATCTTCATCCCGTCGACAGTCAACCTCACCAGTGAAGGCGAACCCGAAGAAATCGAAGGGATGAACGTCGCGGCCAACCTGCTGACCATGGTGGGCGCCCGCCCGATCGTCGGTCGCGTGTTCGCGCCGGGTGAGGATGAGCCGGGCTCCGAGCCGGCGGCCATCATCAGCGAGGGCCTGTGGGTGCGGCGCTTCGGAGGACGCACCGATATCCTCGGACACACGATTCCGCTCAACGGGCAACCAACAACGATTATCGGCGTGTTGCCGTCGGCGTTCGAGGTGCTCGGACAGCGCGCCGACGTGTGGCGGCCGCTCGTCCTCCTGCCGCAGCATCGCGAGTTTCGCGGGCGCGGGTTCGCTTCGCTCGGCCTGCTTCGACCGGGTGTCTCGCGCGATCAGGCACAGGCCGACATGGAAGCCATTGCCGCCGACCTCACGCGCGAGCAGCCCGACTTCAACTCCGGCTGGACCGTCAACGTCGTCCCATTGCGCGCGCAGCTCACCGGCGTCGTGCGGCCGGCGCTCCTCGTACTCTTTGGCGCGGTGCTCGTGGTGCTGCTCATCGCGTGCGCGAATCTCGTCAACCTGCTGCTGGCGCGATCGGTGGCGCGGCAGCGCGAGCTGGCCGTGCGCGCCGCACTGGGCGCGGGCGTGGTACGGCTGTCCCGCCAGTTGCTCACCGAGGTCACGCTGCTCGTGGCGGCCGGCGGCATCGTCGGACTGGTGCTCGCACGCGGACTCCAGTCGCTGATGGTGTCGACGGCACGGGAGCAGGCGCCCATTCCGCTGCTTGGCGAAGTGAGTCTCGATCTGCCGGTGGTGGCGTTTGCCGTAACGGCAACGGCAGTCACCGCGCTCCTGTGCGGCCTGGCGCCACTCTGGGGACTGCGGCAGGCGTCGCTCGTGTCGTCGCTGCGAGACGGCGGCCGCGGGACCACCGACGGTGGCCATGGCCGCCTGCGTTCGGCCCTGGTCGTGGCGGAGGTCACGCTGGCCGTGGCGCTGCTGGCAGGGGCAGGTCTGCTCATTCGCAGCGTGATGGCACTGCAGGCCGTGGATCCGGGCTTCGTACCATCGCGGGTACTGACGCTTCGTGTCTCGCTGCCCGGTGGCGATCCTCACCTGGCGTCGCGAGCACACGAAGACCATGTGGCGCGTCTTGCCGCCCTCCCGGGCGTCCGCGCGGCAGCGGGCACTGTCTCTCTCCCGCTGGCTGGCGCGGGATCGGCCACGTCGTTCTGGATGGCCGACCGCCCGGAACCAGCCGCCGCGGATCGGCCCGTGGCCGACATTCGGCCGGTGACGCCGAACTACTTCCGGACGATGGGGATTCCCATGCTTGCCGGCCGGGACTTCATGGCCGCCGATGAACCAGAACGGCCGCTCGTGGCCGTGGTCAACGAGACATTCGCACGCCTGTTTTCGCCGGGAGACAACCCGATCGGGCGGCGTCTCACCTACTCGTGGGGCGAGCCGACGACCGTGGAAATCGTGGGCGTGGTGGGCGATGTGAAATTGACGGCGCTCGACGGCGACGTGCGCGGCACGGTGTACCTGCCGAATCGTCAGCTGCCGCTCCCGACGATGAACTACGTCCTGCGGACCGACGGCCCGCCGGAATCGGTGGCCGGCGCCGCCGTGGCCGCGCTGCGCGCGACGATGCCCGATCAACCCGTGACCGTGCGAACGCTGGAGTCCGTGCTCGACCGGTCGCTGGCCCGCCCCCGGGTTGCCTCGGCGGCCCTCGCCGCATTTGCTGCGGTGGCACTGCTGCTCGCCGCCGTTGGCGTTTACGGCGTCATTGCCTACGGTGTGTCGCAGCGCTGGGCCGAGTTTGGTGTGCGCCTTGCGCTGGGTGCGTCCCCCGGTGCCATCCAGCGGATGGTGCTGGCCCGCGGCGTGCGCCTGGTCGGGGCCGGCATTGTCCTGGGGCTCGCGCTGGCGTATCCATTGTCCCGGGCGCTCCAGTCCCAGTTGTTCGGCGTCAGACCGTTCGACTGGGCCACGTACGGCGGCGTGGCGCTGCTGATTGCGCTCGTGGGTGCCGCCGCAAGCTGGATTCCCTCCGCCAGGGCCACCCGTGTCGATCCGGTGGCGGCGCTGAGAGCCGACGGTTAACTCCCTCAGTTCACTGCTGTTGCGCGTCGTGGCGCGTTCTCAATCAGCGGCGATCGGCCTGAAATCGGCGTTGCTCGATGCAGGCCGCGCCGTTGGCGGAGTCAACTCAAGTGAGCACCGGGATCAACCCCGTTTCAACCATTTAACGTCTCGGTAACGCGTTCGTCGCGGCCGGGTTGCGGGCCACGCATAGATTCACAGGCTGAGATGACCTGTTTGTCCATGCCAGCCGCGCATCCGCATCTCGCGAAAGAACGGATCCGCCCTGGTTACCGAGGAGTTATGCGTCTGCGCCTGACTATCAAGAGCGTCGTATTCTGCCTGCTGTTGTGTGCGAGTTCGTTGACAGCCATCCCTGCCTTTGCCCAGAGCGATGGCCGCTTCACGGGCGTGGTCCTGGATCCATCGGGTGCCTCCGTACCCGGCGCCACCGTCGTGGTCAGAAACCAGCGGACCGGCGAAGAGCGTGAAGTCGTCACCAACGCCACGGGCCGCTACATCGTGCCCGGGCTGCGGCCGTCGGTGTACACCATCCGCGTCACGCTCGACGGCTTCGCGCCACTCGAATACACCGACCTGCCACTGGCCGCCACGCAGGACTTCGCCCTGGACCTGTCGCTCCAGACGGCCGGCCTCACCGAGGTCGTCACCGTGCAGGGCGTGGCCACGGGCCTCGACCTGAGCTCGGCAAGCATTGGCGTGAACGTCAGCGAGCGTGAGGTGCTGCTGCTGCCGGTGAACGGCCGGCAGATGTCGCAGCTCATGCTCCAGTCGCCGGGGTCGCAGAACGCCGGCACGGGCACGTGGAACGACGTCCGCTTCAGCGGGCGCGCCAACCAGCAGAACGTCATCCGGTTCGACGGCGTCGAAGGGTCGGCCATCATCGACTCGGCGCCGGGCAACATCGCGGGGCAGATTGCCTCGCCGTTCAAGCTGCAGGCCAGCCTCGAGAACGTTCAGGAGTTTCGCGTCGAGGCCAACAATTACCCGGCCGAGTACGGCACGGGAACGGGTGGGCAGGTGACCGTCGTCACCAAGTCGGGCACGAACGCGTTCCGCGGCTCGGTATTCGAGTACTTCCGGAACGAACGGCTCGGCTCGCCCAACTACTTCGACTCCAGCCGCAATCCCGACGGCAGCGTCATTGCCCGGTTGCCGCAGTCGAAGCTCAGTCAACACCAGTTCGGCGGTTCGTTCGGCGGACCGCTGCAACAGGATCGTGCGTTTTTCTTCATGGGCTACGAGGGCTACCGGCTGGACGCCGGCCTCAACTTCGTCGAGGCCGCGCCGAGCGCGGCGGCCTGGGCGCGGGCGGTGCCGGCCATTGCGGCACTGCGGCCGGGATTCGCGGCGCCAGACGCCGTGCTGCTGCCGGGGGCGTCGACCAACCCGGACTTCGACATCTATCAGTTGCAGGGCACGGAGGAAGTGCGTGAGAACGCCTTGAGCCTGCGCCTCGACTACCGGCTCAGCCCGCAGTGGTCGTCGTACTTCCGCGTCTTCCACGACCGGGGCACGCAGGTCCGGCCGCAGAACATCAGCGGCAGCGTGGCGCGGCTCGAGAACAACCCGACCAACGCCATTTTCAACCTCCAGGGCACGTTTGCCAACGGCCTGCTGAACGAGTTCAAGGTTGGCTACAACGCGCCGAAGGCGCAGGTCACCGGAACGGCGCCATCGGTCGGCGGCATCGACTTCAGCAACTTCGCCATCAACCTGAGCGGCTCGGTCACCAACACGGGCATCTCGGGTCAGGGTGCCTCGTCGGGCATCGTTGTACCGGGCGGTCTGGTGCGCGCCAACAGCGCCACCAACGGCCGCGCGCTCATCTACGACCCCTACTCGCTGGCGTTTTCGAACACCGTCTCGGCCGTGCGCGGCAGCCACCTGACGAAGATTGGCGTCGACGCCCGGTTCATCAGGATGACGGCCGACCAGCAGTACGGCACCACCTACGTCTTCCCCAACGTGGCGGCGTTTCTCGAGAACCAGCCGCAGTCGGTGCAGTACGCCGGCGACATCAGCGCGCCCAGCGTGTTCAACAACGGCGCCACCGGCATGCGCCACATGAACCAGCAGTACTTCGTGGCGTTCGCCCAGGATCAGTGGCACGTCTCGCAGAACCTGACGCTCAACTACGGCCTGCGCTACGACTACTACACGCCGCTGAAGGTGCGTGACAACCTGTTCGTGAAGTTCAACCTCGACACGGGCCAGATTGACGACCCGTCCACGGTGGACGTGCACGGCGTGAAGAAGAACAACTTCCAGCCGCGCCTCTCGGCCACCTACGCGCTGGGGCGGACCGTGGTCCGCGGCGGCTTCGGCGTGTTCGTCGGTCCCGGCCAGGGCGAAGACCTCATCCAGCCGGTCGAGAGCGATGTGGTGCGCACCACCATCAGCAGCGGACCGCTGCTCGCCTATCCCATCAACACCGACGCGGTCGTGGTCGGCTTCGTGAACAACCCGAACAACCGCAACTATCAACCACGCGCCTACGCCAACGAGTACGCCATTCCCGAGCGGGTGTATCAGTACACCGCCTCGGTACAGCAGGAGTTGGCGGGAGGTTTCGCCGCGACCGCCGCGTATGTCGGCAGCCAGGGGCGAAACCTCTTCCTGCGGAGCGTGGCCAACCAGATCATCGACGTGGTGCCCAATGCGAACCCGGCCAGCAGCGCCTTCGTCATCCGCGAGTACTCGCTGGTGCAGCGTGATGCCGACGGCAACGTGACCGGCGTGCAGAACCCCTACGCGGAAATCGACTTCAAGACCAGCGGCGGCCGCGACAACTACAACGCGCTGATGCTGTCGCTGAACCGCCGTTCGGCTGGCGGACTCACGCTCAACATGCAGTACACGCTGGGCCGCAGCAAGGGCACGTCCGGTGGTTCGAACGAAGCGGACACGGCCGCTAACAACGCCCGTCTGCAGAACGAGTTCGACTACGACTACGGCTTCAACAAGTACGACGTCCGTCACACGTTCAACCTGAGCGTCCTCTACTCGGTGCCGTTCGGCCACGGACGGCGCTTCGGCAGCAACGCGAGCACCCTGATGAACGCCCTGCTCGGCGGTTGGGAAGTCGGCGGCATCGTCAGCGCGCGCAGCGGCCTGCCGGTGGCCGTGCAGATTGTCCGCCCCGACATCCTCTACGTCGACGCCGCGGGCACCTACTTCACCAACCCGGCGGCCGGCCGTTCACCGGTCATCAACACACCGGGCGGCGGTGCCTCGCGCAACGTCCGGCGTCCGGACCTCGTTCCTGGCGTGGATCCCTACATCAACCAGGGTGGCCTGCTGTATCTCAACCCCGCGGCGTTTGCCGTGCCGATGCCCGGCGCGTGGGGCAACCTCGAACGGAACTCCATCTACGGTCCGGCGTTCCGCCAGGTCGACATGGTGTTCTCGAAGAGCTTCAACGTCGCCGGCCGCCGCGGCCTCGAGTTCCGCGCCGAGGTCTTCAACCTGTTCAACCGGGCCAACTTCGCCGGCCCGATTGGCACGCTGCCGCAGGCCATCCCGTCGACCACGGCGGGCGGCAACACGCTGCAGCCAGGCCAGGCCTACACATCGGCGGCCGCCGGCACGTTCGGTGCGCTGACCAGCACCGTCGGCCGCACCGTCGGTCTGGGCACGGCCCGGCAGACGCAGATCTCGCTGCGGTTCACGTTCTAGGGAAAGGCAAAAGGCGGAAGGCAAAAGGCGGAAAGAGTCGCCTCTTGCTTTCCGCCTTTCTCTTTTTGCCTTCTGCCTTTTGCCTTGTGCCTTTTGCCTTTTGCCTTCTGCCTCTTGCCCTTCCTCTGCCTTCTTTTCAGCCCCTGATTTCGAACGTCATCGCCAGGGGAATGTCCTGCCGGCACGTCTGCCACACCGAGCAGTACTTCTCGCGTGACAGTTCCAGCGCGCGTTCGACCGCCGCTTCCGGAACGGGACCATCGACCACGAAGTGCAGCGCCACGCTGACGAACCGGCGCGGCGGATCGGCGGCACGTTCCGCGGCAATCCGCGTTTCGAGACCACGCAGGTCGTGGCGCCCCTTCGAGATGATGTCGACGACGTCAATGGCCATGCAGCCGGCAATGGCCATGGCCAGCGCATCGATGGGCGACGGCCCGGCCTCGCGGCGGCCGTCGAGCACGAGCGACGCGTCGCCCGCGGTTGCGTTGAACCGCAGGTCGTGCGTCCAGACGAGAGTGGCAGTTGCGGTGAGTCCAGCCATACGAGTCCGTCCACGTTACCGGTTCTGCCGCCCGGCCGCAACGCGGACGCGCGTCCGTCGCTGGAGGAGGCGCGGCAACACGTGACGGTGCCGACCCGCGACCCGACGGTCAGTCGGCCTGGACGACCGTACGAACGCTGCGATGGCCGCGAACGAGTTCGGCGGGCAGGCGCTTGGCCAGGTACACCTTCGAGTCGCCATTGTCGAACTCGCTCGGCTCGAACTTGACGACGTCGAAGCGCAACTGCGCCAGGACCGCACGCATGTCGTGATAACGGTTCTTGGTCTTGACGAGAATCTGCTCGAAGCCGGACGCGATGGCCCACGCTTCCGATTCCTCGCTGAGCGCGCGGAAGTGCCCCTGCCCACGCCAGTCGCGCCGGGTGGCGCCAATCCAGGAATAGAGGTTGCGCCGCCCGTCGAACTGCACGTGCCCCGACAGCCGCGTCACCAGATCCCGCAGCTTCGGATCGTTCTCGTCGGCCCGCAGTTCGTGAACCACCTTGTAGGAGACGGGGACCAGCGAGCCGGGATCGTCGGGCAGCGGCGCCTCGGCCATCAGAATCAGCGCCTCGCGATCCGACAGACGCTCGAGCACCTCGCGCGCGGTTTTCCGCCGCGGAAACTCACCGAAGAACTCTTCGATGTACTGGATCTCGAGAGCGGGGCCCTCGAG
>CAZZGM010000038.1:0-10928 GCA_964653955.1 uncultured Bifidobacteriaceae bacterium
GCCGACCTTCTCGTTGAGCAGCATCTCCACCGGCTTGACGCCGTCCAGGATGGACTGGCGCGCTTCACGGACGCAGGTGGGGCAGAGCGAGTCGGTTTCACGCGGCCAGCCGAGCGGCGGCTTGGTCTTCTGATAACTCTTCAGGAGCGGCTTGTCCGACCACTTCGGAATGAAGGAGTCTTTCGGAGCAATCTGGTTCAGCCGCGAGAACACCTGCCAGGCGCCATTGGCGGCAATCGACAGGGCCTTTTCGGCGTACTTGATGGGCGCGTGCATGCCGTAACTCCTCGTAAGTAACTGTTTCACGGTATTTTAGGAACCATTCTGCACGCCGGTTCCGCCTTTTGCCCGAGTTGGCCGGAACCGGGGGCGAACGGGCACTCCGTCCATCGAATGGTCAATAGGCGACCGAAATGGTCGGCGGCCATCGCGCCAGTCAGCCGGGGTATAAACGACCGGCGTCATGCGCCAGTGACGCGTCACGGGGGGTGTGTATCGTGGACACGTTCTCGACCGATGTGCGGATTGGCTTGCGTCGCTTGATCCGAAATCGTGGCCTGACGCTGGTCGCCCTCACCTCGTTGGCCGTCGCCATTGGCGTGAGCGTGGCCATTCTCGGCGCGGCTTCCTCGGTGCTGCTGCGCCCCCTGCCATACAAGGAGCCCGATCGCCTCGCGATGGTGTGGACGCATGGCACGGCGGCGCCGGATGCCGCCGCCTTCTTCAAGACGCGCGGTCTGACGCGGAGGATGCTGGCACCGGAACGCGCGCTGCAGTGGCGGACCCGCACGCTCCCGTTCGAGGATATGGCGCTGATCCAGAGCTGGCAGACGAGTTGGCTCGAGCGGATGGATCTCGTGGAGCGGGACGCCATTCAGCGCCTGCGGGGGAGCCTGGCGACGGCCAATTTGTTCTCCGTGCTCGGCGTACAGCCCGCGCTTGGCCGCACGTTCACGGAGGGCGAAACCGGTGTGGCCATCCTGTCCGCCCAGTTGTGGCGGCAGCGCTTCGGCGGCGATCCCGACGTTCTCGGGAAGACGATCACGCTGGCGACAGGCGCCGAACGACAACAGGACGTGGTCGAGATCGTCGGCGTGCTGCCGGACGGGTTTCAGTTCGACCATCCGGACGACACCGAAATCTGGCTGCCGTTGTCGTGGACGGACGTCGAACAGCAGTTCCAGATGATTCTCATCTATCGCGTCGTCGCCCGCCTGCGTGATGGTCTATCCCTCGAAGAGGCCGAGGCGGCCATGCAGGCCATCCATCTGTCGATCCCCCAAAGGAATCCGACCAGCATCTGGCTCGAACCGCTCCACGACTACCAGATTGGCCCATCCCGGCGCATATTGCTGCTGCTCTCCGTGCTCGCCGGCGTCGTGCTGCTGAGCGGCGCCGTCAACGCGGCCACGGCACTGACAGCGGCTGCTGTCTCACGCCTGTCGGACCTGCGCGTGCAGCGCGCGCTGGGCGCCACGCCCGGCCGGCTGATGCGCCACGTGTTCATCGAAACCGCGTTGATTGCCGTGGCCGCCGGTCTCATTGGCCTGGCGACGGCGGCACTGGCGTTCCCGGTGCTCCGCGTGCTCCTGCCATCGAACCTGCCGCGACTCGACAACATCCGTGTCGATGGATTCACGCTGGCCGTCACCTTCGGAACGGTGGTGGTCACGACGCTGGTGGCCGGACTCGTGCCGGCGTGGCTGAGCGCACGCGGCAGCCTGGGACGGGACATCGAAAGCCGCACCACGGCCACCATGACGCCGCACGGTTTGCGCCTGCGGCTGGGCCTGCTGGCGGCGCAGTTCGCGCTGGTGACCGGCCTGCTGATTGCCGCCGGCATCCTCGGCCGCAGTTTCTGGAACGTCCTGCACGTGGACAAGGGCTTCAGCGTGGCGCCCAACGTGTACGCAACGGAGTTGCAGCTCATGCACCCGGTCTATCGAGAACAGGACTTCGACCGCATGGCCGCGGATCTGCTGCAGCGCGTCCGCACGTTGCCGTATGTGTCGGCGGTGAGCGTGACGTCAGCCGTTCCTCTGTGGGGCGGGGATTACCTGAACAGCGTTCGCAGGGACGGCGGGGAGCCCGTGCTGGCGAATATGCGGTACGTGACGCCTGGGTACTTCGACGTGATGGGCATTCGCGTGCTCGGCGGCCGGACGTTCACCGAGGCCGACCGGCCGGACGGCGAATGGGTGATTGTCATCTCGCAGTCGCTGGCCGATACCCTGTATCCCGGTGAGAACCCGGTGGGACGGCTTCTCGAAGGTACGGCAACCGGGGACCAGCGAGCGCGCGCGAACGCGCGCATCATCGGTGTGGTCGCGGACGTCCGCGGGCGCGCGCTGACGGATGCGCCGGCGCCGGCCGTCTACTGGCCGCGTGCCCTGTTGACATCCGGGCAGATGGTCCTCCTGATTCGGGCGCTGGAGCCGATGCAGCAGATCGAGGCCGATGTCCGGCGCGTGGTCAGCGAGATTTACCGCGAACAACCCGTGTGGCGGTTTGCCTCGCTGCAGCAGATTCTGGATGACTCGGTGGCCGATCGTCGCGCGTCCGCGGTGTTTGCCGGGGTGCTGGCCGTGGCGATGGTGCTGCTGTCCGGTATCGGCCTGCTGGGCCATCTGTCACAGATGGTGGTGGAACGGCGGCGCGAGGTGGCCATTCGAGCCGCGCTCGGCGCCTCGCCGCGCCGGCAGCGGCAATTGCTCTGGCGCCACGTCGCGCCCGCTCTCGTGGCCGGCATCATCGCCGCAGTGGGACTGGTCTATGGCGTGTTTCCGCTGGCCGAATCGTTTGTCTTCGGCATCGATCGATTCGATCCGCTGGCGTACGGCGCGGCCGTGACGACGGTAGTGGCCAGCGTGGTGATGGCCATGCATGTACCGGCGCGCCGGGTGATCAACGCAAACGTCGCGACTATTCTTCGTTCGACGTAGTCGCACTCTTATCCCTCACCGGCAGAAAATGAGTGTCGTGCAAGACGTCGGTTAGGATCCGGTTGGGAGAAACCTATGCGACGCACGACACTGCTGGCCGTGGCCACGATGCTGGCCGCCACGGTACCGGCCACCACGCAGCCGGCCGCACCCGAACGTGTCGCCCTCGTCAACGCCGCCCTCGTCAATGTCGTCGACGGCCGCGTGGACACCGGACGCACCGTGCTGCTGGCGGACGGGCGCATTGCTTCGATCACCACCGGCAGCGCTCCCGCGGGCGTGCGAACCATCGATCTCAAGGGCCGCTGGGTGCTGCCCGGCCTCATCGACGCGCACGTGCACCTCAGCAACCGCGCGCAAATGCGCGCGGCACTCGAGTCCGGCGTCACCACGGCGCGGAGTTCGGGCGCGTCGCACTACGTGGACGTTGGCCTGCGCGAACTCGTGCGCGCCGGGCACCTGCCCGGTCCCGACATCCTGGCGTCCGGCTACCACGTCCGGATCAGTCCCGCGCCGGAGTTGTTCCTGTCGGATCCGGACCTTGGCGATCTGATGGGCGGCATTACCTCCGTCGACGGTCTGCGCCGGATGGTGCGCGCCAACCTGGCGCACGGCGTGGACTGGATCAAGGTCAACGCCACCGAACGGGCCGGCACGCCCGACACCGATCCGCGCAAGCAGATGTTTACCGCCGGTGAACTCGAAACCATCGTTGGCGAAGCCGCCCTGAAGGAAATTCCCGTGCAGGCGCACGCGCATGGCGCCGAAGGGGCCGACGCCGCCGTGCGCGCGGGCGTACGCAGCATCGAACACGGCACCTACCTCACGGAAGACACCCTGGCGCTCATGGCAAAGATGGGCACCTGGTTTGTTCCCACCGCCGACATCGTCAATGACCTGGCCGAAGCCGGCGGTGACTATGACGATGCGGCGTTGCAGCGGCGGGGGCAGATGATGCAACCCATCCTGCGGCGCGTGATTCAGCGGGCGCGGGCGTTGGGCGTGGCCATTGGCGCGGGTTCCGACACATCTTATGGACCACGGAGTGTCACCACGCTGGCCCGCGAAATCGTGATGCTTGCCGAAGCCGGCCTGACGCCGCTCGAGGCGCTGCAGGCGGCCACCACGAGCAACGCGGCGCTGCTGAAACGTGAGCAGCGGATTGGCCAGGTGGCCGAAGGGTTCGAAGCCGACCTGGTGGTCGTCGGAGGCAACCCGCTCGAAGACGTGCGGACCGTACTCGACCCGCTGCTGGTCATCAGCAACGGGCACGTGGCGCTGGATCGTCTGACGTTCGGCCGGTAGCGGCCTGCTACACTGCGCTGAGACTGCGAGTGAACGAAGTGCGGAGGATCGGTAGATGACCGGTGAGCAGATCGTCGCGACGACCAGGCGCCACACGCTGTTTGAATGGTCGGCGCAGGCCCACGTGGATCCCATTCCCATGGCCGGTGCCAAGGGCGTGCACTTCTGGACGCCCGAGGGCAAGCGGTATATCGACTTCAACAGCCAGTTGATGTGTGTCAACGCCGGGCACGGCGATCCGCGCATCGTCAAGGCCATCCAGGACCAGGCGGCCACGCTGGCGTACGCCAATCCGTTCATGGCGACCGAGGTCCGCGCGCGGCTGGGCGAGAAGCTGGCGCAGCTGACGCCCGGTGACATCGACGTCTTCTTCTTCACCAACGGCGGCGCCGAAGCCAACGAAAACGCCATTCGTATTGCCCGTCTCGTGACCGGGCGTCACAAGGTGCTGGCGCGGTACCGGTCGTATCATGGCGGCACCGCGGGCAGCCTGACGCTGACGGGGGATCCACGCCGCTGGGCCATGGAGCCGGGCATTCCCGGTGTCGTCCGCGTGCCACATCCGTATCACGGCATCCAGCGGGGCAGCGATACGGCTGCAGAGGCCCTGGCACAGCTCGACGAGATCATCATGCTCGAGGGACCGCAGACCATTGCGGCGTTCATCCTCGAGACGGTCACCGGCACCAACGGCGTGCTGCCGCCTCCCGAGGGATATCTCGAAGGCGTGCGGGCGCTCTGCGACAAGTACGGCATCCTGCTCATCTGCGACGAGGTGATGTCCGGCTTCGGGCGTACGGGGGCCTGGTTCGCGGTGGACCACTGGAACGTGGTGCCCGATATGATGACCATGGCCAAGGGCCTGACCAGCGCCTATGTCGCGCTGGGCGCACTGGGCATGCGGCGCGCCATCGCGGATCACTTCCAGGAGAAGGTGTTCTACGGCGGCCTCACCTACAACAGCCACCCACTCGGCTGTGCGGCGGCGCTGGCCACCATCCAGGTGTACGAGGACGACAACCTCATCGAACACGCGAAGCAGATGGGTCAGGTGATGCGCGGGCTGATGGACGAGCTGACGGCGAAACACCCGTGCGTAGGCGAGGCCCGCAATATCGGACTGTTTGGCATGGTCGAACTGGTGCGCGACCCGCACACGCGTGAACCGCTGGCACCGTTCAACGGCACGTCACCGGAAATGCAGCTGCTGGGACGGCACTTCCGCGAGCAGGGGCTCTACACGATTGTCCGGTGGAACACGTTCTTCACCAATCCTCCGCTCTGCATCACGGAAGAGGAACTGCGGGAGGCGTTTGCCATCATCGACGCCGGACTGACGCGCGTGGACGAAGCCATTGGCGCGGTCGTCCGCCAGGCCTGATCGGAGCATTCGTTCGTGTCGATTCGTGACGTTCTCATTGTCGGAGCCGGTCCGGCCGGTCTCGCGACCGCCATTGCCGCCCAACGCCTGGGGCTCGACTACCTCGTGCTGGAACAGGGCAGTGTCGCCGACGCCATCTACCGGTTCCCGACGCACATGGTGTTTTTCACCACGCCGGAGCTCATCGAGATCGGTGGCATGCCGCTGACCACGCCGTTCGAGAAACCGACACGGCTGGAAGCATTGCGTTATTACCGGAAGGTCGTCGACGCGCTGCAGTTGCAGGTGGTCCTGCACGAGGAGGTCACGACCGTTACGCCCGTGGGCGACGAGGAGGACCGGCATTTCGAAGTCGAGTCACGCACGGCCCGAGGTGTGGTCCGTCTGCGGCAGGCACGCGCGGTCGTCCTGGCGATGGGCTACTACGGCCGGCCGAACCTGCTCGGCATTCCCGGTGAGGACCTGCCGCACGTGACGCACTTCTACAAGGAAGCGCATCCGTACTACCGCCAGCGCGTGGTGGTGGTGGGTGGGAAGAACTCGGCCTGTGAGGCGGCGCTCGAACTGCATCGCGCCGGCGCGCACGTCACGCTCGTCCATCGCGGCGAGACGCTGGGCGACTCGGTGAAGTACTGGGTCCGGCCCGACATGGAAAACCGGATCAGCGAAGGTTCGGTGGCCGCGCATTTCTCGACCGAGCTGGTTGCCATCCGGCCCACCGAGGTCGAGGTACGGACCGTCGGCCGCCTCGACACCACGACCATCCCGGCCGAGGCCGTGCTGCTGATGACCGGCTATCAGGCCGAACCCGCGTTTCTGCGCGCGGCTGGTGTGGAACTGGACGAGGACACGCGCATTCCCCGCCATCACGCCGACACGTTCGAAACCAATGTCCCGAACCTGTTCATTGCCGGCGGTCAACTGGCCGGACGTCGAACGGGCACCATCTTCATCGAGAACGGACGTTTCCACGGCGAGCGCATTGCCCGCGTGCTGGCCGATCGGTTTCGCTGAAGGGCTGTCGACTCAGCGTCCGCCAATGACAACGGTCCACGGACGGACCGTCCAGCGTGTAATCAGCCCGCCGGTGACGTACGGATCGGTTTCCGCAAAACGTTCGGCGACGGACGCATCGTCGGCATTGAACACCAGCAGCGCACCGGCGGGGTCGCTGAGCGCGCCCGCCATCACCAGCTCGCCGCGCGCTTCGGCATCACGGGCCAGCTGAAGGTGCTCGGGCCGGTAAGGCATGCGCTTCTCGGTGAAGCCATCGACGGCTTCATAGGTCAGTGTGAAATACGGCATCGCTTTTTCTTCCTCAGACGAGCTGCAGCCAGCCGTGCGTATCGGCAATGGCACCGGTTCTGATGGCGTCGAGTTCGGCGCCGACGCGTGACAGTGGCGAGTCGGCCGCCAGGGCCGGCACGGTGATCTCGCGGTCCTTGTGACGCAGGCGGCCGAGTGGGGCAATGGTGGCGGCGGTTCCGACGCCTGCGGCCCCCTGCAGTGTGCCGGCCGCGTGGGCGTCGAACACCTCGTCGATACTGATCGGCCGCTCGGCCACCGGGATGTTCATTTCGCGCAGAAGGGTCAGCACCGAATCGCGCGTGATGCCGGGGAGGATGGTGCCCGACAGCGGCGGCGTGACCACGGTGCCGTCAATCACGAACATGACGTTCATGACGCCGGCTTCCTCCACGTAGCGGCGCTCGATGCCGTCCAGCCACAGCACGTGATGGAACCCGCGCGCCTGCGCTTCACGCGCCGCCACGAGCGAGGCGGCGTAGTTGCCGCCGCACTTGGCCTCACCGGTGCCGCCCGGGAACGCGCGCACGTAGACGTCCTCGGCCACCAGATCCACCGCGCCGGCAAAGTAGGCCCCCACCGGACACGCCTCGATGATGAAACGGTATTCGTCCGACGGCCGCACGCCCAGCGACTCGCCGGTGGCAAACATCACTGGCCGGATGTAGAGCGAGCTGCCCGGCTTGGTGGGAATCCACTGCCGGTCCGTACGCACGAGCGCGGCGGTTCCATCGATGAAGGTCGACGCGGGAATCTCGGGCATGGCCATGCGGACACACGAGCGGTTCATGCGCGCGTGGTTGGCATCGGGCCGGAACAGCACGGCGCCGCCATTCGGGCGGGCGTAGGCCTTGAAGCCTTCGAAGATGCCCTGGCCGTAGTGGGCCACGGCTGGTGCCGGGGGAAGGTGTCTCGGCCCATAGGGCACGATTTCCGGTTCACTCCAGCGTCCGTTCGCATAATCGGCTACCAGCACGTGGTCGGTGAACACCCCGCCGAACGGTGCGGTGTCACGCAGCTCCTCCGAGAACCGGGGCGTGGTGGTGCGGGTAACGGGAATGGACGCGGCAGCGGTGGACACGGGCAACCTCCTCGGACAGGAACGGTGCTCTTGCAGCCGGCTCGCGCAGGCGCGGCACCGTGATCGCGGAGAGTATATCGTGCGCACCGTGCCAGCGGGGCCGCCGTGTCCGTTCGGCCCGCGCCCGCCGGGCGCGCGGGGGCACCCGTGCCCGGTGTCCACCGCCGCATGTTTTTTTTGCGTGACGACCTCCTTTGCCGTCCCATGTAGAATCGCCTGAGATTTCCGTGTTCGAGGCCATTTTTCGATTCTTCTTCGAGCACTCCCCAACGGTTTTCGCACAAGGGGAGATCCGGTGGGCGGCGTGGAGCGGTTCGTTCGTGGCGCTGGCGGCCACCGGAGTGGCCATTGCTGCCGCGCTGGCCAGCTACCGTGCGGGCGCGCGACTGCCGCGGCGTCACCGTATCGTGCTCACCGCACTCCGAGTGGCCCTGCTCCTCGTGGTGCTCGCCTGCCTGTTCCGTCCCGTTCTTATCGTCCGGGCGGCGGTCCCTCAGCAGAACGTCGTTGGTGTGTTGCTGGACGACTCACGGTCCATGCAGATTGCCGATGTCGACGGAGGCACGCGCGGCGCGGCCGTTCAGGCCGCGTTCGGCTCGCCTGACCAGCCGGCGTGGAAAGCCCTTGCCGATCGGTTTGCCGTGCGGGTCTTCCGCTTTTCGTCCACCGCCACGCGCGCGGCCGACGGGAGCGCGCTGGCATTCGATGGCAGCGAAACCCGGCTGGGCGCGGCGCTGACGGCGGCGCGACAGGAACTGTCCGGACTGCCTCTGGCGGGTCTCGTCCTGGTGAGCGATGGGGCCGACACGGCCGACGGCGCATTGAGCGAGGCGCTGCTGGGGCTGAAGGCCGACGGCGTGCCGGTGTTTACTGTCGGCGTGGGACGTGAGCGCCTGGATCGCGACATCCAGATCGGCCGCGTGACCACACCACGTACGGCATTGAAGGGCGCGACGTTGCTGGTGGACGTCGTGATTGCACACCAGGGCTTCGACGGCCAGCAGGTCACACTCGATGTCGAAGACGAGGGCCGTATTGTCAGCACCCAGCAGGTGACGCTGCCCACGGGCGGACCGGCCACCGTGCCGGTGCGGATTACGGTGGAGGAAGAGGGGCCGCGCGTCCTGCGGTTCCGGGTGCCGGCATTGCCGGGCGAGCTGGTGTCGGAGAACAACCAGCGCGAAGCGCTCATCGACGTTCGCGATCGCCGCGAAAAGGTGCTCTACTTCGAAGGCGAACCCCGCTTCGAACTCAAGTTCATTCGCCGGGCCGTCACCGAGGACGACAACATCGACGTGGTGGCGCTGCAGCGTACCGCCGACAACAAGTATCTCCGCCTTGGTGTCGACACGCCGGACGAACTGGTGGCCGGATTCCCGAAAACGCGAGAGGAGCTGTTTGCCTACCGCGGACTCGTACTCGGCAGTGTCGAGGCGGGCGCGTTCAGCGGCGACCAGCTCCGCATGATTTCGGAGTTCGTCGACCGGCGGGGCGGCGGCCTGTTGATGCTGGGCGGTCCCCGTGCCTTCAGCGAAGGCGGCTATGCCGGCACGTCGGTTGCCGAGGTACTGCCCGTGGTGCTCGACCCGGCGCTGCGCGAGCAGGACTCGCCCGTGGTCCGCCTGCAGGTGCAGCCGACGCGGGCGGGCGCCGGCATGGCGGTGACGCAGGTCGCGGGCACCGAAGCCGCATCGGTCGAACGCTGGAATACGCTGCCCGTGGTGACGGCAGTCAATCGCCTCGACGCGGTAAAACCCGGTGCCACGGTGTTGCTGTCGGCCAGTGACGACAGCCGGCGCGATTATCCGGTGTTGTCGTTCCAGCGGTACGGACGTGGCAAGTCGCTGGCCTTCACCCCGCAGGATTCGTGGGTGTGGCAGATGCACGCCAGCATTCCCGTGGAGGACATGACGCACGAGAACTTCTGGCGTCAGTTGCTGCGGTGGGTGGTGGACGAGGTCCCCGATCAGGTGGAAATCCGCACCGCCGCCGACCGCGTGGATCCGGGACAGCCCGTGCGCGTCACCGCTCTCGTGGCCGACCAGGCTTTCGTCGAGCTGAACGACGCGTCCGTCACCGCCACGGTCACTACACCCGAGGGCGACACGGTGGACATGCCGATGGCGTGGGGCGGCGAAGTGGCGGGCGAATACGGCGGCGAGTTTGCCGCGGCCACGCCCGGCTGGTACGAAATTCGGGTGCAGGCCATGCGCGGTGCCACGGAAGTGGGCTCGGCCGTGTCGCACGTGCGGGCGGCCGCCGGCGAACAGGAATTTTTCGACGCCACCTTGAGGACGGGCACCCTGCGCCGCATTGCGGACGACACGGGCGGCCGTTATTACGACGCCAGCCGGCTCGATACCCTGGCCGACGACTTGCGCTATACCGGACGCGGCGTGACCACGGTCGAGGAGCACGACCTCTGGCACATGCCGGCCGTCCTGCTGCTCATCGTCGGACTGCTCTCGGCGGAATGGGGGTACCGGCGTGTCGTCGGTCTGCCGTAAGGCCGCGTGCGTGATGCTGAGTGCCGGCCTGGTGGCTGGCGCGATGGCCGGCTCGGTGGCGGCGCAGGAGTGGTTTGGCCGCCGCAGTTTCGAACCGATTACCGAGGCGCCCAACGTCGAATACGACGGACGCTTCGCGTTCGTGCGGCTGCGATACCAGGGCAGCTTCCGCCGCGATCCCGGCTGGCGCCACGACTATCCGAAGGCTGACTGGCACTTCCAGCGCATCCTCGGCGAGATCTCGTTCACGCGGACGTATCAGGACGAGAGCAACATCTTTTCGCTGGACGATCCGGAATTGTCGAAGTTTCCCATTGCCTACATGTCGGAGCCCGGCATGTGGACGCTGACCGAGCCGGAAACAGCCGGCCTGCGCATTGCCGCTGCTGCCTGGGCGGGCGCCGTGC
>CAZZGM010000038.1:10938-11673 GCA_964653955.1 uncultured Bifidobacteriaceae bacterium
TATCTGCAGAAGGGCGGCTTCATCATCTTCGACGACTTCCGTGGCGCGCGCGACTGGGAGAACCTGCAGGCCCGGATGGCCGAGGTCCTGCCGGGTGCCCGGTGGACACAGCTCGACGCGTCGCATCCGGTGTTTCATTCGTTCTTCGACATCGACACACTCGTGGAGAACGGCTACTACGGGCCGGCCACGTTTCTGGGCGTGTTCGAGGACAACGATCCGGACGGACGCCTCGTGGCCATTGCCAACTACAACCACGACCTCGGCGAGTTGTGGGAGTACTCGGATACGGGCTGGATGCCCGTGGACCTGTCCAACGAAGCGTATAAGTACGGCGTGAACTACGTGATTTATGCAATGACGCATTGAGCCGGATCCGGCGGCTCGACCGATCGACCCGATGACGCAAGGCCCAAGACGAGTGGGGGACCCGTGGAGACGATGACCGATCTGAACACACCCGACGATGTGGCACTGGCCGACCGCATGAAGCAGGGGCGCGACCAGATCATCGGCGAGCTGAAGAAGCTGATCATCGGCCAGGACGAGGTCGTGAATCAGGTCCTGCTGACGCTGTTCGTGGGCGGCAACAGCCTCATCGTCGGCGTGCCCGGGCTGGCGAAGACGCTGCTCGTCCACACGATGGCACGCGTGCTCGATCTCAAGTTCAACCGCGTGCAGTTCACGCCGGACCTGATGCCGTCCGACATCACCGGCACCGACATTATCCAGGAG
>CAZZGM010000038.1:11683-13564 GCA_964653955.1 uncultured Bifidobacteriaceae bacterium
CCACCGGCCGCCGTTCGATGGTGTTTGCCCCCGGACCGATTTTCGCCAACATCGTGCTGGCCGACGAAATCAACCGGACGCCCCCCAAGACGCAGTCGGCGCTGCTCGAGGCCATGCAGGAGCATCGCGTCACCATCCAGGGGCGCACCTACAAGCTGGAAGAGCCGTTCTACGTGTTCGCCACGCAGAACCCGATCGAGCTCGAAGGCACCTATCCGCTGCCGGAAGCCCAGCTCGATCGTTTCATGTTCCACATCGTCATCGAACATCCGCCGGAAGACGAGGAACTGGAAGTCATCCGGACGACGACGGCCATCGTGGAGCCGCAGTTCGAGCGTCCGGTGACCGGCGCCGATCTCGTGGCGTTCCAGCGTCTCGTGCGGCGGGTGCCGGTGGCCGATCCGGTGCTGCGCTACGCGCTGTCGATTGTGCGGGCCAGCCGGCCGAAGTCGCCGACCAGCCCCGAGAACGTGAAGAAGTGGGTGGCGTTTGGCGGATCGGTCCGCGCCGCGCAGTACCTGGTGCTGGCGGGCAAGGCGCGTGCGCTCACGAGCGGCCGGTATCACGTGAGCTTCGAGGACATCCGCGCGCTGGCGCATCCGGTGCTGCGGCACCGCGTGCTCACCAACTTCCACGCACAGTCGGAGGGCATCACCAGCGACATGCTGGTGGATCGGCTGCTCGAGGCCGTGCCCGTCCCCAGGTCCGGCATGTAGCGTCGGTGGCGGCATGAGCGAACATCCGATTGCGCCGGGAGCACGGTTCGTCGATCCGGCCGTGCTGGCCCGCGTGGGGAACCTCGAGTTCGTCGCGCGGTCGGTCGTGGATGGGGTCATCAACGGGCTCCATCGCTCGCCGTTCTTCGGCGCGTCGGTGGACTTTGCCGAGCACCGCGGTTATGTGCCCGGCGACGACATCCGGCGTGTCGACTGGAAAGTGTTTGCACGCACGGACCGTTTCTTCCTCAAGGAGTTCGAAGCCGACTCGAACTCCAACTTCTCGGTGCTGCTCGACGTCTCACGGTCGATGGCGTTTGGCGAGCGGGTCAGCAAGCTGGACTACGCCAAGACACTGGCGGCCTGTCTGCTGTATCTCGCGAACCAGCAGCGCGATCGCGTGGGTCTGGTGACCTTCGACCACGAAGTGGTGGAGCACGTGCCGCCCTCGGCCAAGCACCTGGACGTGGCGCTGCACACCATCGACCGGGCGACGGCCGAGCGGCCCGGACAGATGGGACCGCCGCTGCTGAAGCTGGCCGAACATTTCGGCCGCCGCGGCATCGTCGTCGTCATTTCGGATTTTTACGCCGAGCCCTCGGAAATTTTCGATGCGATTGGCCCGATCCGGTTCCGTGGCAACGACGTCATCCTGTTCCACGTGCTCGACCCGGCCGAAATCGACTTCTCGTTTACCGAGCCCGCCAGCTTCGAGGACCTCGAGAGCGGCGACCAGATGCCCATCGTGCCTGATGCGCTGGGTGATCGATATCGTTCGCTTGTGCAGGCGCACATTGCCGAGTTGTCGTCGCGCGCGGCCGCGCAGCGCGTGGACTACACGCTGCTGCGGACGTCGGTGCCGCTCGACTTCGCGCTGTTCCAGTATCTGTCGGTCCGCGATCGGATGACGCGCACGCGATGACGTTCCTGACGCCTCTGTTCCTGCTCGGGCTTGCGGCACTGGCCGTGCCGGTGCTCATTCACCTGACGCAACGGGAACGTTCGTCGGTGGTGGAGTTTCCATCGCTGATGTTCCTGAAGAAGATCCCGTACGAGTCGGTGAAACGCCGGCGCATTCGCGACTGGTTGCTGCTGGCCCTGCGGGCGGCGGCGCTGACCTGCATTATCGCGGCCTTTGCGCGGCCGTTCATTCGTGGTTCGGAAC
>CAZZGM010000039.1:0-13559 GCA_964653955.1 uncultured Bifidobacteriaceae bacterium
CAGGCCATGGTGGCCAGCAGGAGCCCGCCACCTTCGACGAAACGCTCGCAGCCGCGGGCGCACAGGCATCGGACGATGCGTTCCGTCCGAACGCGTTCATCCGCATCACCCCTGATGGCCTGGTGACGATCGTCGCCAAGAACCCCGAGGTGGGCCAGGGCGTGAAGACGTCCATGCCCATGCTGATTGCCGAAGAGCTGGGCGTGGACTGGGCCAGTGTGAGGTTGGAACAGGGCGACCTCAATCAGGCCTACGGCCCGCAGAGCGCCGGCGGCAGCACCGCCACGCCGACCAACTGGGAGCCCCTGCGGCGCGCGGGTGCCGCGGGACGTCAGATGCTCACAGCCGCGGCAGCGGCCACATGGAACGTGCCCGCCTCGGAGTGCGTGGCCGAAGGCGGACGCGTCCACCATCGCGCCACCGGTCGGTCGCTCGGTTACGGCGAGCTCGCCACGCGCGCCGCCAGCCAGCCGGTGCCGGATCTCGACACGGTGCCACTGAAGGATCCGAAGGACTATCGCGTTGTCGGCAAGGCCACGCCCGGTGTGGACAACCGCGCCATTGTCACCGGCCAGCCCATCTACTCGATTGACTTCACGCTGCCGGGGATGATGTTTGCCGTGTTCGAGAAGTGTCCGGTGTTCGGCGGCAAGGTGGCCAGCGCCAACCTCGACGCCATCAACACCGAACCCGGCGTTCGCCACGCGTTCATTGTCGAAGGCGGCACGGACCTGGCCGGGCTGCTGGGCGGCGTGGCCATCGTCGCCGACAGCTGGTGGCAGGCCGAGAGCGCGCGGCGCAAGCTGCGCGTGACGTGGGACGAGGGCCCGACGGCCGCGCAGAGCAGCGCGGGCTTCGCCGAACGGGCGGCGGAACTCTTCTCTGCCACCCCCGGCTTCACCATCGTCCGTACCGGCAACGAAGACGAAGCACTGGGCGCGGCGGCACGGACGGTGGAAGGCACCTATTCCTATCCGTTCATCGCGCACGCGCCGCTCGAGCCACAAAACTGCGCGGCCCACTACAAGGGCGACGCGATTGAAATCTGGGCCCCCAGCCAGACGCCCCAGCGAGGGCGTGACATGGTGGCGCAGCTGCTGGGACTGCCGCCGGAAAAAATCACGTTCCACCTGATGCAGACGGGCGGCGGCTTCGGGCGGCGGCTGTCGAACGACTATGTGGTGGAAGCAGCCTGGATTGCCAGGCAGGTGGGCGTGCCGGTAAAGCTGTTGTGGACGCGCGAAGACGACACGCGGCACGACTTCTATCGCCCCGGCGGGTTCCACCAGTTGAAGGCCGGTCTCGACGCCAGCGGTGCACTCACGGCGTGGCGCGGGCACTTCGTCAGCTACGGCCCCATGCAGCCGCCGGCCAACGACCCGAACGCGTTTGCACCGTCGGCCAACATCCCGGCCACGGAGTTCCCGTCGGGGTTCGTGCCGAACTTCGCCATCCACTGCTCGCTGATGCCACTGGGCGTGCCGACCGGCGCGCTGCGGGCGCCGCGGAGCAACGCCGTGGCGTGGGTCTATCAATCGTTCATCGACGAGTGCGCGCACGCAGCCGGCAAGGACCCGGTGCAGTTCCGTCTCGATTTGTTGAAGGCGGAACTCCCCCGCTCGGGCGACGCGCAACCGGGCGCCTTCGACGCCGCGCGGATGCGGGGCGTGCTGGAAGAAGTGGCACAGCGCGCCGGCTGGGGCCGGCAGCTGGCGGACGGCTCAGCCCTCGGCGTGGCGTTCCACTACAGCCATCGCGGCTACTTCGCGGAGGTCGCCGAGGTGAGCGTCAACGCCGACAAGGGCGTGAAGGTGCACAAGGTGTGGGTGGTGGGCGACATCGGCCGCCAGATCATCAACCCGAGCATGGCGGAAAACCAGGTGCAGGGCTCGGTCATGGACGGACTCGCCGAGCTGATGGCCCAGGAGATCACCATCGAAGCCGGCCGCACACGGCAGAGCAACCTGCACCAGTTCCAGCTGCTGCGGATGCGCAACGCACCGCCGGCGGTGGACGTGCATTTCCGCCTGACAGCCAACAGCCCGACGGGGCTGGGCGAACCGGCGCTGCCGCCCGTCCTGCCCGCGGTGTGCAACGCGATCTTTGCCATCACGGGTACGCGCGTGCGTTCGCTGCCGCTGTCGGCCCACGGTTTCCGCTGGGCCTGATTGTCACCGCCCCCCGGCCTGCCGTGTCAGCACGGTGGGCCGGCGCACCTGTCATCCCGACTCGCACACCCATGAGACGCCACGCTGCGGTCTGGCTGCTGACGCTGTGTCTCGGCGCCTGCCGAACGGCGGAGGTGCCGAACGCGGCGCTGGTCAGCGACACACGCCTGGCCATGGGCTCGGCGCTGACCCTGTCCGTCTGGACCACCGACGAAGCCGCCGCCAAGCGGGCCATGGCGGCCGCCTTTGCCGAGACCGAACGCCTCGAAAACCTCCTCAGCGTGTGGCGAGATGGCAGCGACGTACAGCGCCTGAATGCCGCGGCCGGCGGGCCGGCCGTCCCCGTGTCGGCGGACACCAGGGCCGTCTTGCGCGCCGCCGCGGAAGCCAGCCGTCTCACCAACGGCAAGTTCGACATCACCTTTGGCGCACTCAGCGACGTCTGGCGCTTCGATCACGATCAGGACAACCGCGTGCCCTCCGACGAAGCGGTGGCCGCACGACTCCCCTTCGTCGACCACACCGCGATCTCGGTGGATGAAGCCGCCGGCACGGCACGCATCGCACGCGCCGGCGTCCGCGTGCATCTGGGCGGCATCGGCAAAGGCTACGCCGTGGACCGCATGGCGGGTCTGCTCCGCGAAGCGGGGTTCCGCAACTTCCTCATCCAGGCGGGTGGCGATCTCTACGCCGCCGGCCGCCGCGGCAATCGGCCCTGGCGTGTCGGCCTCCAGGATCCACGCGGTGCCGAAGGCGACACGTTTGCCACCATCGAACTGGCCGACGAAACCTTCTCCACCTCCGGCGACTACGAACGGTATTTCGTCCAGGACGATGAGCGGTACCACCACATCATCGATCCGGACACCGGCCAGCCGGCGCGCGGGGTGCGCAGCGTGACGATTGTCGCGAGAGAAGCGCTGATGGCCGACTGGCTGTCGACGGGCGTGTTCATTCTCGGTCCCGCCGACGGAATGGCGCTGGTGGAACGGTTGCCGGGCGTGGAGGCCGTGATGGTGACCGCCGGTAACGAGCTGCTGATCTCGAGCGGCCTGCGCCACCGCCTGCACGTGGACCGCACGCCAACGCCAGACTGAGTGCGCGCCCGTGCCAGACCGGCGCGCGGTAAGGCAGTGTTACCTCACCGGCGTCCCGCCCGATCGCTCACGCGTCCCGCCGCCTCGTGAGCGTCATGGCACCGGCACCAGCGGCACGATACGGCCCTTCCGCGCCTTGTAGTCGAGGATGCGCCAGTGCGGGCACTTCGCGGTGTTGGCGTACATCCGCTCGCAGTCGTCGCAGCGCACGCACTCGGTCACGAGAATTTTCGGCCCCTGGATGGCGCCCCACTGACACGTCTTCTCGCAAATGCGGCAGGTGCTGCACTCGCTCCAGCGTTTGATGCGGAACACCGTCAGGTTCGACAGCAGGCCGAGCGTCGCCCCGACCGGGCACAGGAACCGGCAGTACAGATTGCGGACGAACACGCTCGCCACCAGCAGCGTGCCCAGCCCGATCCACATGGGCGTGGTGCCCATGCGGGTGAACATCCAGAACGGCTCCACGTACTGATACACCAGCACGTTGTGCGTGGCCATGTAGTAGGCCAGCACGCCGGCCAGCAACCCGAACTTGATCCACGCGGCTCGCGCCTCCACCGCCTTCGGCACCTCCACACGCCACCGCGCCGGCAGCACCGCATCCATCAACTGCGTGAGTGCGCCAAAGGCGCAGACACGCCCGCAATAGAACCGCCCCCACAGCACCGTCGACACCAGCGTGAAGCCCGCAAACAGGTACCACGTGAGCGCCGACTGGAACACCGGCATGTCTCGATCGATGACCCGGAAGACGTCGGTCACCGAAATGAGGCTGCTCTTGTAGAAGCCCATGTAGCCGACGGCCAGCACCAGCGACACGTACTTGAGCGCGACGCTCTTGCGGCGGAAACTGACCCAGGCCAACAGCAGGAACGCCGTCAGCAGCAGCAGGTCCGGAATCTGGGGCTGGAGAATGTCGGCGAACGTTTCGACCGGCTCCTCGTCGAAACCCCAGGGATCCGCCTCGGGCTGAATCACGGTTTCACCGAAGGCGGCGTCAGGAACTGGCGGGCCATGGTGCGCGAACTGTCGCGGATGACGCGCACGGCGGCACTCATCGTGATGGTGGCGCGCGACACGGCGTCGATGTCCTGCCCGAGCCGGAACGGATCACGTACGCTCTTGTTCTTGAACTGCGCCACGAACTCGGGCGGCTGAATCGAGAAGTAGCCGTACGGTTCCGAGTCGTAGTCCAGTACCACGCCGGTGATCACGCCCTTCAGATCGAGTCCGACGAGGAAGTGCATGGCCGCGTGATAGCCGCGCTCCTCGGGCATGAGGTCGGTGGTCCAGAACGCGTAGCCGATGGGTGCGGCTCCCGGATTCGTTTTCGGATCGACGCCGTAGGCCTTGAAGTGCAGTGGCGTGCCTTCCAGCGGCGAAAACGCCACCGCCGCCGGAAACAACTGCTTCAGGTGAGCGTCGGGCTTGGGATTCGTGAAGATCCGATCGGCGGCGTACGCCACCGACAAGGTCAGCGACACCATCCCCAGGCACAACAGGACTTTTTTCACGCGACATCTCCGACTTGTCCGGACGGCAGGCGTTCGAGCCGCACCTTCAGATAGGCCACGCCCACCACCAGTACCATCAACTTGCCACCACCCGTGATGCCGTTGGCGCAGCGCAGGCGGACCTCCTCGCCCGGCGCCGCATCGAACTCGAGCTCGGTGCCAACCAGGGTGTTGTGCGCTTTGACCACGTGCCGGCCCGGCTCGATATCCTGCGCATGGACCTTCCCGTACGCCAGATTCTCGCAGCGTTCACCATCCACCCAGAGGCGGATGGTGCGGTCCTGAATATCGTCCGGGGCATTGCGATAGATAACCAGCCGCGCCGTCATGACGGACCGGCGTCACGTTCGAGCCGCACCTTCAGATACGTCACCTGGAAAAAAAACATCATCAGGTAGCCGGCACGAGGGAACCCGTTTCCGCAGCGGAGCCGGACGTGTTCGCCCGGCATCACGTCGACCTCCATCGTCTGCGAAAACAGCGTATTCCAGGCGCGCACCCGATGGCGCCCGGGAGCAATCTCACGGCTCAGTTCGTGACCATAGGCCACCTTGCCCCACGACTGATCGTCCACGAACAACTCGATGGATCGATCCTGAAAATCGGTGGGGAACGAACGGGCAACCGTCAGGACGCCGGGTCTGACAGTGGTCGGCGGCGGCGTGCCCGGCGGATCGCCCGCCGAGAACGCACGCTGGAGAATGGACAAATCCGAGGTGTCGATGAAAGGCTCGGACGTGCCAGGCTGCCCGGGTGTGGCCCGTCCATCGGCCACGCCGATACCCGTGCGCCGCTCGGCGGCGGTCTTCACCATGTCCCGCTCAGGATAAACCGGATCGAGCGCGCGCGACGACTTCGGCGGCCGTCCAGCCGACGGCCCGCAGGTCACGCACGCCGGTATCGCCGTCGGACTTGCTGAGTTTCTCCGTGGCCGATTTCATGACGAGCGAATGGTGAGCAAATCGTGGCGGTTCGGCACGCCCGAGCAGGCGCGACAGGCGCATCTGCCGTCCGGTCGACGCCAGCAGGTCCAGGCCGCGAATCACATCCGTGATGCCCTGCTCGATGTCGTCCACCACCACCGCGAACTGATAGGTCCAGTTGCCCAGCCGATCGCGGACCAGCAGGTCGCCGCACTGCTCCGCCGGCTCCTGCACCTGCGGACCACACAGCCCATCGTCGAACCGCTCCACTCCAGGTTCCATGCGCACGCGCCAGCCGAGTCCATCGGGGGAGCCGCCCACCGGCTCCACCACGGGACGAAGCCCGCGGTCACGGCACGTGCCTGGATAACGCCGTTCGCCATCCGGTCCGGGCGGCACGGCCTGCAGCATGGTCCTGGTGCAATCGCAGCCGTACACGAATCCTTCGGCGACGAGCCGGTCGAACGCCGCACGATACAAATGCTCGCGGTCACTTTGCCTGACGGCTGGACCATCCGGAACGAATCCCAGCCAGTCGAGGTCTTCGAGGATGGCGTGCTCGAATTCCGGACGGCTGCGCTGACGATCGTGATCCTCGATCCGGAGCAGCACACGGCCCGCGGCGCGCCTCGCTGCATCCCAGACATGGATGGCGTTCCGCACGTGTCCGAGGTGCAGGTATCCGGTGGGTGCCGGCGCGAACCGGGTGACGAAGGGCATGGAGGCAGGGAACGGAGGCGCGTGCACAGGATGCCGTTCGAGGACGAGCGTAACATCGCCGCTCCACGGGTTGATACGCTCCACTAGAATCTATCGATGACTCGACGTGACCTCATGGCGCTGGCTGCCCGTCTGGGCGCGGCGGCTGTCGTGGCGCCGGCCACGCATGTCCGCCTGGCCGCGCAGCAACAGGCCACCGCCGACCGCTGGGGCAAGGACGCACTCGTCCGGCTGTCGGCCCAGCCGCCGGATTACGAAACGCCGGTCTCCTTGCTGGACCCATTCATCACGCCGATCGAACACTTCTACGTCCGGTCGCACATGCCGGTGCCCACACGCCTCGATGGCGACGCCTGGCGCCTGCAGGTGGACGGCGAGGTCGCCACGCCGTTGTCACTGAGCGTGTCCGATTTGCGCGCGCTTCCTGCCGCCACGGTCACGGTCACACTCGAGTGCGCGGGCAATGGCCGGGCATTTTTCGATCCGCCGGTGGCGGGCATCCAGTGGAAGAAGGGGGCGGTGGGCACGGCTCGCTGGACGGGCGCGCGGCTGGCCGACATTCTGCAAAAGGCCGGCGTACGTCCGGCGGCGGCGTTCGTGCACATGGAAGGCGCGGACCGGCCACCCGGAAAGATGCCGCCCTTCGTGCGTCAGGTGCCCATGGCCAAGGCCCTGGATCCCGACACGCTGGTGGCCTACGAGATGAACGGCGTACCGATTCCGCCGGTTCACGGCTTCCCGCTGCGCGCCATCATTCCCGGCTGGGAAGGCGCATACGCCATGAAGTGGCTCTCGCGCCTGCACGTGGCCACCGCCCCGAGCGACAGCTTCTGGGTGGCAACGGGTTATCGCTATCCGACACGGCGCGTGGCCCCCGGCGCGGCCGTCGATGCCGCCGACATGGCCCCGCTCACCGGGCTGGCGGTGAAGTCGCTCATCACCACACCGCTCGAAGGCGCCACCGTCGCACGCGGACCGGTCAAGGTCGGCGGCTTTGCGTGGGCGGGTGACGATGACATTGCCGGTGTGGATATTTCGACCGACAGCGGCGCCTCGTGGCAGCCGGCGCAGCTGGTGGGCGAGCGCGCGCGGTACACGTGGCGGCGATTCGAATACACCTTCGACGCCACACGTGCGGAGTCGCACCTCATCCTCTCGCGCGCGACCGACACTCGCGGCAACGTGCAGCCGGCGGTGTCGCACTGGAACCCGTCGGGCTATCTCTGGAACCAGTACGACAGCGTCCGCGTGGAGGTGCAGTGAGCGGCCGAACCTTGATCGCGGTCGTGTTGTGCGGTGTGCTGGGCTTGGGCATCCTGACGTCGGCGCAATCACCCGCCGCCGCGTCTGCCCAGTCTCCGGCCGCGGCCTCGCTACCGTTGGCCGACACCCCCGGTGTGGAGATCCTCCGCGCACGCTGCCTGAGCTGCCACGGCGCGGATCTGATTGCCGGGCAGCGCCTAGGCGAAGCTGGCTGGGGCCGGGAAATCGACAAGATGGTCCGCTGGGGCGCACGCGTCGACGAACGCGAGCGCGCGGCGCTGCAGGCGTACCTGGTGCGTCACTTCGGCGTGGCCGCGTCACCCACGCCCGTGACCGCGTCCGCATCGGCGGCCGCCACCACCGGGGCCGGTGAAGCCATCTTCAATCGTGCGTGCCTGGCCTGTCACGGCCGCGACCTCACCGAGCAACAGCGCCTGACGCCGACCGGGTGGACCCGCGAGGTCGAAAAAATGGTCCGCTGGGGCGCACAGGTGTCGGACGAGGACAAGCCGGCCCTGGTCGAGTATCTGGCGGGACTCTACGGCATGCGCTGACCGTCTCGGCACACGCCTGCTCGGGCCGCACCCCGAATCCGTACGATCGCGCTGCATTTTCCCAAACAATAAGTGCGCCGCCGCAGGGCGGTCTGGTAGACTGCCGAGCTGGCACCGCCCCCCCCCTGTGTCTGCGCAACGATCTCCAGCCTGGCTCCTTCCGCTGCTTGCGGCGCTGTTCTTTTTCTCCGGCGCGTGCGCCCTCGTGTACCAGGTGATGTGGCTGCGGCTGCTGGCGCTGGTGTTCGGCGTCACGGTCTATGCCGCCAGCACCGTGTTGGCCGGCTTCATGGCCGGCCTGGCGGTGGGCAGCTTTGCGGCCGGGCGCCTGGCCGGACGTTTCACACGCCCGCTCGCGCTCTTTGGCCTGGCCGAAATCCTGGTCGGCCTCACGGCCCTCGGCTCCCCCGTCGTCCTCGATCTGCTGACCGGGCTGTGGGTGCGCGTCCACCCGTCGCTTCCCGAGTCGCTCACGGTCATCACGCTCATCCGTTTTGCCTGTGCGTTTGCCGTGCTGCTGCTGCCCACCTCACTGATGGGTGCCACACTGCCGCTCATCGTCAAGTCGGCCGTCGCCAACGAAGATCGCGTCGGCGGACGCATCGGAACGCTCTACGCCATCAACACCACCGGCGCCATCGTCGGTGCGCTCACCGCCGGCTTCTATCTGATCTCCGAAGTGGGCGTCAGCCAGTCGTTCATCCTGGCAGCCGGCACCAACGTAGCCATTGGTCTCGTGGCCATCGCCGCTTCCTCTATACTGCCGCCGGCCATGCCGGCTCCCGCCAGCGCGCTGCCACCATCGACCACGAGCAGTAGTGCGGCCAACCTCCTCACGCCACGTCAACGCCGTGCGGTGCTGTGGACGTTCTTCCTGTCTGGTCTGCTGTCGCTGGCGCTCGAAATCATCTGGTTCCGCATGCTGGTGGTGTATCTGCGGCCCACCGCGTATGCGTTCACCATCATGCTGGCTGTCGTGCTCGCGGGCATTGCCCTTGGCAGTGCCATCGCCACGCCGCTCCTGCAACTCCGCCGCGCCTGGCTGCCGGTGCTGACGGTCATCCAGCTGGCTATTGGTATTACGGCCGCGCTCAGTTTCAACGCGCTGGCGCGCAGTCAGGCACTGCTGGAAACGCTGGCACAACCGGGGTCGCTGCTGGCCTCGCTGGGCATCGACGCCTACCTGGCGCCCATTGTCGTGTCGAGTGTGGCCGCCATGCTCCCCTCCACCGTGCTCCTGGGCGTGGCGTTCCCCATGGGCCTCACGCTCTATGCCGGCGACGAACCGACGGCCGACACGAGCCGCCGTGTCGGCGTGTTCTATTCACTGAACGTCCTCGGTGCCATTGTCGGGTCGGTTGCCGCAGGCTTCCTGCTGCTCCCGGCCCTCGGCAGCAGGGGAAGCCTGCTGGTCGCGGCCGGCCTGGCCGTTGGCTCCAGTGTGATGCTGGCCGCCACGCAGTGGCGGGTGCGCGCCAACTTCGCCGGTTTCATGCTGGCCGTCGGCCCGGTGGCGTTTGTCATGACGGCGCTCAACACCGTGAACCCCTTCGACGTGGCCTTCGAACGGTTCCATCGCGGCGAGCGGCTGCTGTGGCGTGAAGAAGCTGTTCAGACCACCGTGGCCATCCACGAACGCGCGGGACAGGAACGTCCGATGCGCGTGATGTACCTGGACGGCATGCACCAGGCCAACGACTCCGACTCCACCGCCTTCGTGCACCATCGGATTGGCGCGCTGCCCGTGATGCTGCACCACAACCCCGCCAACGCGCTGGTGGTGGGCATGGGCGGCGGTGCCACTCCGGGTGCGGTGGCCCGCTTCAACGTCAACGTCGACGTCGTCGAACTCTCTGGCGCCGTGGTCCAGGGATCGGACTACTTCACGCGCATCAATTTCGACCTGCTCAAACGGCCCAACGTGCACCTGCGCGTGGACGATGGCCGCAACTACCTGCTGATGACGCGGCGGAAGTACGACGTGATTACCGCCGATATCATCCTGCCCAGACACGCGGGCGCCGGTGCGCTGTACTCGCGGGAATATTTCGAGCTGACGAAACGTGCCCTGGCTCCGGGGGGCCTCACGCTGCAGTGGAATGGCGGTGAAACAGACACCGAGTTCAAGCTGCTGATGCGCACGTTCCTCTCGGTATACCCCTACACCACGCTCTGGGGCGACGGCACGCTCATGCTCGGCAGCCTCACGCCATTCGAGTTGAGTGCGTCGGCATTCGAAGCGCGCCGGCGGCAGCCCGGCTTCAGGGATCTGTTCGACTGGGATCTCGACACGATGCGCCGGCTCTATGTGGCCGGTCCCGACGCGCTGCGCGCGTATGTCGGCGACGGCCCGGTGCTGACCGACGACAAGCCCGTCATCGAGTACTTCCTCTCGCTGCCGAAGAACGACCCGCCGGCCGATCTCAGTTCGTTGACCGGCCGGTTCGAAGACGTCCTCCGCCCATAGCCGCGGTGGCGCCGCCGCCTTGTCCACCGGCGCGGCAGTTCCGCCCGCGGCCCTTTGCCTTCCGCCTTCCGCCTTCCGCCTTCCGCCTTCCGCCTTCTGCCTTCTGCCTTCTGCCTTCCGCCTTTCTCTTTTGCCTTCCATGCCCGCCTTGATTACCGTTAGGAACCAGTGCTGGTCCTGTCCGCCATTACCAGGGAATATTCCGGCCCGGCCGGCCCGTTGCGGGTGCTGGACGATGTCAGCCTGACGTTCGACATGGGCGACGCGGTGGCCATTGCCGGCGCGCCGACCTCGGGCAAGACCACCCTGCTGCGAATTGCCGGCGGACTGGAAGCTCCTTCGTCCGGCACGGTCGCGCTGGATGGCATGGCGCCCTACACGCTCGGAGCCGACGCCCGCGCCGCGTTCCGGAATCGCGACGTCGGCTTCGTCTTCCGCGATCCCTGCCTGCTGCCGCAGTTGACGGTGCTCGACAACGTGCTGGTACCGACACTGGTTGGTGACCCCGATCCCGACGCACACGATCGCGCACGCGTGCTGCTCACCGCCGTCGGTCTCGACACACGCGCGCAGCATCGGCCAGCTCAACTCTCGGCCGGCGAGCAGCAGCGCGTGGCCCTGGCACGGGCGCTGGTGCGCAGCCCGCGGTTGCTGCTGTGTGATGAGCCAACCGGCCAGTTGGACGAGACCACGGCCGATGCCATCGTTCACCTGATGCTCCGTCTTCATGCCCGGCAACACACGACGCTGATTGTCATGACGCGGAGCCCGGAGCTGGCATCGCGCTTCGCCCGCCGGCTGACACTGGTGAACGGCCGGGTCGAGGAATCCTGACCGTGTCGCTCACCCGCGCCTCGCTGCGGCACTACATCGGCCGGCATCTGCTGACAGCCATGACGGTGGCGGCAGCCACGGCCGTCATCGCGGGCGCGCTGCTGGCGGCGGCTTCCGCGCGCACGAGCCTCAGGGATCTGGCCCTGCAGCGTATTGGCGCCGCCGACGTGGCTGTGTCGTCCACCACGGCCTACAGTCAGCGCCTCGGAGCCGGCATGGCCGTGGCCGCTCCGAATGTGGTTCGTCGCACGGTGAGTCTCATTGTTCTGGAAGGTGCCGTGATCGGCACCACCTCTGGTTCGACGGCCACGCGTGTGCAGGTGTACGGCGTGGACGAGGCCTTCTGGACGTTTCACGGTGTTGCCGCGCCATCGCTTGCCGAACGTGACGTGCTCCTGAGTCCGGTCCTGGCCGCCGAACTCGACGCCCGCGTGGGAACGGCGCTGACGCTGCACGTTCGTGGCCCGTCCGACATCCCGCTCGGCCTGGTGCAGGGACGCCGCGACGATGGCGGGGTGGCCGTGGACGTGACGGTGGCCGGGACACAGGGCACCGCACGTATGGGCGAGTTTTCGTTGACCGTCCATCAGGCACCGGTGCGGACCGTGTTCGTGCCCTTGCGCCTGCTGCAACGCGAGCTGCGGCTGCCGGGCCGCGTGAATACCACGCTGGTGCAGCACACGCAGGAAGACGATGATCCCGACGCGGCGCCGCCGCCGGTGGAAGTCATCCAACGGGCATGGATGGCGGCAGCCACGTTGCCCGACCACGGTCTGCGCATCCGCCGCGTACCGGGCGATCGTGTGATGGCACTCGAAGGGCTGGGCGGCGTCATTGCCCCCGATGTATCCACGCGCGTGCAGGCGGCACTGGCTCGCGCCGGCCGGCCCGGGGTGCCGGCCCTCACCACCCTCGTCCGCAGCATTCGTATTGGTACTCGCGTGGTGCCGTACTCGATGGTGTCGGCCATGGACGTGGACGGCTATATGCGTCTGTCCGTGCCGATGGGGCCGCCCGCGCCGGGTACCGACGATTGGAGCGACGGCGACGCGCTCGTCCTCGGGTCGCTCGAGGTGCGCGTCGGGCGCGGCGGCGCGCGTGTGGGACGCGTGCAGGTGACCGAAGCCGAACGTCGCACACCAGGCTCGGGACGCGGTGACCGCGGACCGGCCCGCGATGTCGAAGAAGGTGTGCCGACGAGTGGTCCGATTTGGCTCAACGAGTGGGCGGCCGACGACCTCGACGCGCGCATTGGCGACACGGTCCACCTCGAGTACTTCGCATGGACGGACGAAGGCCGGCTCGAAACGAGGACCGCCTCGTTCGAACTGCGCGGCATTCATCCGATGATGCGCGCCGGCGGCGACCGCAGCCTCACCCCGGACATGCCCGGCCTGACCGACGCCTCCAGCCTGTCGGAATGGCGCGCACCGTTCCCCGTCGATACCACGCGCATCCGCGCCGAGGACGAAGCCTACTGGAACCGGTGGCGCACGGCCCCCAAGGCGTTCGTGCCGCTCGAGACGGGCCAGGAACTCTGGGGCACGCGCTTCGGCAACGTCTCGTCCATCCGCTTCGCGCTTGGCGATGCGGAAGCCGTGGCCGCGGCCGTGCGGGCGGACATCAACACACGGCTCGTGGTGCGCCCCCTGCGGGCGGAAGCGCTGGCAGCTTCGGCCGGTGTCACCGCGCCCCTCAGGCTGTCGCTCGTGGCCAGCGCGCTGGTGGCCCTCCCACTGCTGTTCCTGACAGGCCTGGTCGTCGCCACCAACACCCGATGCCGCGCCAGCGAGGTCAACCTGCTCTCGACGGTCGGTTTCAGCACGCACCAAATCCGTCAGCGTTTCCGTCACGAACATGCCGTGAGCGCCACGGTGGGCCTGGTGGCCGGCGTCGCGCTGGCTGTGGCCTACGCCGCGTTCCTCCTGCATGCGCTGCGTACCTGGTGGGTGGACGCGGCCGGCACCACGGCTCTCACGCTGCACGCGCTGCCGCTGCCGTTGCTTGCTGGTGCCG
>CAZZGM010000040.1:0-13481 GCA_964653955.1 uncultured Bifidobacteriaceae bacterium
GGAGTCGGCGGCGGCCATGGCCCTGGCCCTCATCCTCGCCGTGGCCTTCATCTACATCGTCCTGGCATCACAATTCGAGTCGTTCCTCGAACCGTTCCTCATCATGCTCTCACTGCCGCTGGCCATCGTGGGCGCGCTGCTGGGAATCCTGATCACGGGCAACAATCTCGGCATGCCGGCCATGATTGGCATGGTCATGCTGATGGGGCTCGTCACCAAGAACGCCATCCTGCTGATCGATCTCACCAATCAGTACGTGCAGGAAGGCATGCCCGTCGAGCAGGCCATCCTCACGGCCGGTCCCATCCGCCTCAGGCCCATCCTGATGACGACACTGGCCATGATCCTCGGCATGCTGCCCTCGGCCCTCGGCCGGGGCGAAGGCGGCGAGTTCCGGGCACCCATCTCCATTGCCACCATTGGCGGCCTGATCACGTCGACAGCGTTGACGCTGGTGGTGGTACCGGTCGCCTATCTGCTGTTGGCGCGGCTGCTGGCGCGCGTCAAGGCCTGGCGTGCCCGCGAAGCCGCACCGCTGCACCCGGCGGCGGGCATCGTACTGATTGTGGCGCTGGCCGGATCGTTGATGCCATTCGCCAGCGCGTCCGCTCAGCCTTCGCATCTCTCGCTGACCGCTCATGCTGGTGCAGTCGGACAGCAGCCCGGCGCGCTGCACCTGACGTTTGCCGACGCACTGGAACGTGCGCTCACGGCCAACCAGGCGCTCAAGGTGGTTGAGGAACAGGTGAAGGAGCAGCAGGCGTACGTGGCGGAAGCCCGCACGAACTACCTGCCACAGGTGAACTTCACCTACCTGTACACGCCATCGCAGCGTTTTCCGCTCATCCGGATTCCCGCCGGCATCTTCGGTCCCGAAGAAACGACGTTTCAGGCCAACTTCCAGCGTCACAACATCATGGGATTCGACCTGACGCAGCCTGTCTACACGGGCGGACGAATCAAGAGCAACCACGCCATGCGCGAGTCGGGGCTCGACGCCTCCCGGCTCGACCTCGCACGCACGCGCCAGGATCTCGCCTACCGGGTGGTGGAAGTCTTCTACGGTGCGTTACTTCGCCAGCAGGGCGTGGGCGTTGCCGAGGAGCAGATCCGGCTGGCCGAAACGCAGCTCACGCTGGCCAGGGCCCGTTACGATGCCGGCTCCGTCGCGCGGCTCGACGTGCTGCAGGCCGAAGTGCAGCTGGCCAACGCACGGGCGCGCCGGATTCAGATGCAGGCCGATGTCGACGTCGCGCTGCAGGCGGTGCGGACGGTGCTGTCGCTGCCGCAGGGACAACCACTCGTCCTCGAAGGCACGCTGGACGAAGAGCGGAGCGTTCCCGAACGCGATACGCTCGATCGCGCCCTGCCGGCCCGCCCCGACCTGCGCGCGTTCACCGCCCGCCGCGACCAGGCCGACCATGCATCACGGCTGGCCAGCAGCGAGTGGAAGCCCAGCCTCGCCCTGCGCGGCACGCTGCAGTATCAGGAAGACTCGTTCCGCCGGGTCTTCAGCAACGACAACCAGAACTACACGTTCGGCCTGGCGGTCCAGATGCCGCTCACCGCTTCACCCGCTGCCGCGGCACGCCGCATGGCAGCGCAGGCCCAGCGGCGGCAGGCGGAGTACGGTCTCAACGCCTCGACCGATCAGGCACGTCTCGAACTCGAAACGGCGTGGACCACGCTCCAGGCGTCGTCCGAAGTGGTCACCACTCAGGAGAAGGCACTCGAGCTGGCTCGCGAGAGCGTCCAGATTGCCCAGGTGTCCTACGAAAACGGTGTGATTACGTCGGCGGAACTGAACGACGCACAGCTGGGCCTGCTCGAAACGGAGTGGAACCTGCTGCAGGCAAAGTTCGCGAGAATCGTGGCGTCGGCCCGCGCGAAAGCCGCCGCGGGTGTCGACTGAACCACCGGGATGCGAGAACGGGGTGCCAGGACACCCCGTTTCGTCAGAGTGCGCCGAAGTGCTGTTCGTACCGGGCCTTGAACTCGTCCCAGGTGTAGGCGTGTGACGTCCCTCCGAGGTGCTCGAGCGCATAGGTCGCCGCTACGCTTCCGAATCGCGCACACACCGGATAACTCGCGCCCATCGCCAGGCCTTTCATGAAGCCGCCACGGAACGCGTCACCTACGCCGGTAGGATCCTCGATGCGCTCCGGCGTCACGGCCGGCACGTCCACCGACTCGTCCGGTGTCATCACGGTGCAGCCCTTTTCACCGCGGGTGATGACGAGCACCGGCACGTGTTGCAACACGTCGGCTTCGCTCATGCCGGTCTTCTGCCGGATGAGTTCGAACTCGTAGTCATTGCACACGACCATGAAGGCACCGACAATCCCGTCCTTCAGCTGATTGCCATCCATGCGTGCGCACTGCTGGCCCGGATCCCAGATGTAGCGGATCCCCATGGTGCTGCACTCCTCGGCGTATTGCACCATCGCGCCAGGATCGTTCGGTGACACGATGACGAGCGCTTCGTCCCCGAGCCCCTCGATCGTCCGGAACGACAGCTCGGCGGCGTTGGCCATGGCGCCGGTATAGAAGGACGCGATCTGGTTGTTGTGCTCGTCGGTGCTGCAAAAAAACGACGCGCAGAACTTCCCGTCCACCTCCTTCACCAGCGAGGTATCGATGCCGGCGGCGTTCATCCAGCGCCGGTAGTCGTCGAAATCCTGGCCCGCCGTCGCCATGATGCGCGGACGCTCGCCCAACAACGCCAGCGTATAGGCAATGTTCGGTGCGCAACCGCCGCGCCGCTTGTCCATCGAATCCACGAGAAAACTGAGCGACTCCCGATTCATGTGTTCCGGCAGGAAGTGCTCGGTGAACCGTCCCGGAAAGGACATCAGGTAGTCGAACGCGATCGAGCCGGTGACGATGGTCTGCATGGAGGGTTATCCGATGTACTTGCCGATGATGGGAGCCAGGTCGCGTTTCACGCGCGCGGGAATGGCTTCGGGCCGCGTGATGATGGCCGTCTGCAGGGCCGAATGCGCGGGCACGCGCATATCGACGTCCAGACGCTCCACCGTCCCCGCAATGACCTGCTGCGCCACCTTGGCGTTCTGCGTGAGGTTCGCGATGATCATGTCCACGGTCACGGCGTCATGGTCGGGATGCCAGCAGTCGTAGTCGGTCACCAGCGCCATCGTCGAATAAGCGATTTCGGCTTCGAGGGCGAGCTTAGCTTCCTGCAGGTTGGTCATCCCGATGATGTCGGCGCCCCACGAGCGGTACAACTTCGACTCCGCCAGCGTCGAAAACTGCGGCCCCTCCATGCAGACATACGTGCCGCCCTCGTGGACCCGGGCACCGATTCCGCGTGCCACATCCGCGGCGAGTGACGACAACGGCCCGCACAGCGGGTGCGCAAAACCGACGTGGGCGACGACGCCACCACCGAAGAACGTCCCGGCGCGGCCAAACGTGCGGTCGATGAACTGATCGGGAAACACCAGGTCCAGCGGCCGATACTGCTCCTGCAGCGAGCCCACGGCACTGGCCGACAGGATCCACTCGACGCCAAGCAGCTTGAATCCGTAGATGTTCGCACGGAAGTTCAACTCCGACGGCGAAATACGGTGTCCGGCGCCATGACGTGCCAGGAACGCCACGCGCTTGCCGCGCAGCGTCCCGACCACGTAGGGACCCGAGGGATCGCCAAACGGCGTGGTGAGCAACCGCTCTTCGCGGTCGGTCAACTCGGCCATCTCGTACAGGCCCGAGCCGCCAATGATGCCAATCCTGACAGACATGTTTGCCTCTCGCGGAATCGATGGACGCCCTACAGCAGGCGCTCCACCTGGCGCCGCCCCTCCCGCGCGCGCAGGAAGCCCGCCGCCATCGACGGATCGTGTTCGAAGAAGATGAGGTATTCGCGCTCGACGGCCTCGCGCGCGAACACACGCTTGAAGCCCAGCGTGTCCATCGGGTAGAGGTCGTAGCCCATCACCCACGGATCGGGGACGTGCACTGAGGTGGGATACATGTCGGCCGCAAACACCGCGGTCGAGCCACCCGATTCGATCATGACCACCTGGTGGTGCGCCGTGTGTCCGCCGCTTCGGCGATAACGCACACCGGGCATGATCTCCGCGTCATCCTCCACCAGCGTCAGCACACCTGCGTCCTGGAGCGGCACGAAGTTCTCGGCGAGGTACGAGGCGCGATTCCGTTCGTGCGGATGCGTGGCGTCGTCCCACTCCTGCCGGTGCGCCACGTACTGCGCGCGCGGAAACCGCGGCACGAGCCGGCCATCGTCCGTGCGGCGCGTGAACCCGCCCACGTGATCGAAGTGCAGGTGACTGGCCACCACGATGTCGATGTCCTCGATGGTGAGGCCGGCGTCGGCCAACGCGTGATCCAGGTGGTACTCGCGTTCGAGGCCGTAGATGTCCGCGCTCCGCGCATCCATCTTGTCGCCACACCCCGCGTCGATGATCATCGTCTTTGCGCCGCGGACGACGAGCGGGCGAAGGCCGAGCGGGATACGGTTGCGGTCGTCGGGCGGCAGACGCGATTCCCACAGCGTGCGCGGGACCACGCCGAACATGGCGCCGCCATCGAGGTGGATAAAACCATCGGAGAGGCTGACGAGTTCCAGGTCGCCCAGGGTGTGGCGGGCGGGACCGCGGAAGCGCGTCACCTTCCGGGCCGGCTCCTTCAGTTCCACCAGCACGCCATGCGCCGCCGACGGGTGAATGAACGCCACACGGGCGCCTTCGGCGCCGGGCCGCGCCACACGGTCGATTAGGCGAACACCGCGTGCGGCCAGGTGCTCGAGCGCGGCATCGATGTCGTCCACGCGTAACGCCACGTGGTGCATGCCGGGACCACGCTTCTCCACATAACGGGCAATGGCGGAGTCCTCAGCCGTGGCCTCGAGCAGTTCGAGCGACGAGGGGCCCATGTGCAGGAAGTGCGCCCGCACACGCTGGCTGGCGACTTCCTCGGGAGGGTCGACGTGCAGACCGAGCACATCGCGAAAGAACGCGAGCGAGGCCTCCAGATCCTGGACAGCAATGCCGACGTGGTCCAGCCAGGCCTTCACAGCTTCAGCCTCCGGACACGTCCTCCGGTGCGTACGGGGGCGCCAGCCGCCACGTCAGGCCGCCAGCAGTTGCCGGGCAATGACCAGCCGCTGCACCTCGCTGGTGCCCTCACCAATGGTGGTGAGCTTCACGTCGCGGAAGAACTTCTCGGCCGGGTAGTCCTTCACAAAACCGTATCCACCAAAAATCTGTACGGCGTCTTCCGAGGCGCGCACGGCGATCTCGCTGGAGTAGAGCTTGGCCATCGACGACTCGAGCGTCATGCGGCGGCCCTGATCCTTCATCCACGCGGAGCGGTATGTGAGCAGCCGGGCGGCTTCGACACGCGCCTGCGTGTCGACCAGCTTCCAGCGAATGGACTGGAATGAATCGATGGTGCGGCCAAACTGCTTGCGCTCGGCTGCATACCCGCGGGCGGCTTCGTAGGCGCCCTGCGCCAATCCGACGGCCAGCGCCGCAATGCCGATGCGGCCGGCGTCGAGCACCTGGAGGGTCTGAATGAAACCCTGCCCCTCTTCGCCAATCAACTGCGAGTGCGGCACGCGACAGTTCTGGAGGATGACCTCGCAGGTTTCGCTGGCGCGCATGCCCAGCTTGTCTTCCTTCTTGCCGGCCAGTAGTCCGGGCGTGCCCTTCTCGACGATGAATGCCGAAATACCCTTGCTGCCCAGCGACCGATCGGTGGCGGCCGTGATGACCATGGTGTCGGCCGACTTGCCGTGCGTGATGAACAATTTCGAGCCGTTCAGCACCCAGTCGTCACCATCGCGGACGGCGGTGGTGCGCATGGCCACCGCATCACTGCCCGATCCTGGTTCAGTGAGGCCCCAGGCGGCCAGATGCGTACCCTTGGCCAGCGGCACGAGGTACTGCTGCTTCTGTGCCTCGGAGCCGAACATCGCAATGTGCGCCGCCCCCAACCCGTTGTGCGCGGCCACCGACAGCGAGATGCTGGGGTCCACGCGCGCGAGTTCCTCGATGCAGATGCAGTAGTCCACCGAGCTCATGGCCGAGCCACCATACGACTCGGGGAACTGGATGCCCATCAGTCCCACCCCCGCCAGCTTCGGCAGCAATTCGAGCGGGAAATGCTGGGCGTTGTCCCACTCCATGACGTGGGGACGAATCTCGGTTTCGGCAAACTCCCGGATGCTCCGGCGGAGCAGCGTCTGTTCCTCGGTCAACTGGACGTTCATCGCCCTACAGGGTATCAGTAGAACACCGTCACGCGGAAGCTCCCCGAGTTGTCCTCCAGGTACTCGTCGTTGACGCCCAGCATCAGCCGACCACGGTTGCGCACCCGGATGGGCCCGTTCTCGTCGCCAATGAAGAAGATGTCTTCACCGATACGGCCGATGAGCGATCCACCAGGACGGCTGGGCAGCGGTCGGGACGCGTTATGGGGCGAATTCTTTTCTCCCGCCGGGCCATCACGCCGGTTTCGGCCCCACCGCACCTCGCCCGTGGCTTGAATATAGATGGTCTGCCCCGCGCGCAACTCGATGCCGGTGTCGGTCCACGGCGTGGTGGCCGACACGGCCACGCCGCGCTCGCTCAATCCGGCTGGCCGCCCGCCGACGCCGCTGCCGCCGCCGGCATTCCATCCGCTGCCCCACGAACCAGCCGACCCGAAGTTGTCGAACTCGATCCGATCGACTTCGCGCCGGTCCACGCGCACCGTGCGCGAACTGTTGGAGTTGCGGCGCTCGGAAAACTCGATGGTGTTGCCGCGAACCGAGACCAGCTCGCCCTCGATGCGCGAGCCGTTCCGCAGATAGAGCGTGTCGGCCTTTGCCACGAGCGGCAAGCTGATCACGAGCCCGGCTGTGATTGTCCAACGTGTCTTCGTCATGGCGTCCTCCTGCGGCGTCACCTGGGGTGCCATCCCGGCACCGACCGTGCAATGATACTGGTGTGACTACCGCAGCAAGCATCTCGCGTGCCACACGCATCAGCTTTCTGACCCTCGGCGTGCTCATCGGCATCGCCCAACCTGCTCGAGCCGACCTGACTGCCTTCCTGGGCGTCACCTCTGGACAGGAGAATCGGATGGCCCGTGGCTTTGCTGGAGGCCTCGGGATGGCCATCATCGGCTTCGAGTTCGAATATGCGTCATCGCGTGAAGACGAAGCCGCGCGCGTGCCGTCGTTGCGGACGTGGTCCGGCAATATCCTGCTGCAGACACCCACCGCCTTCACGGGATTTCAGTTGTACGGCACGGCCGGGGTCGGCGGGTACCGGGAGACGCTCGACAACCGGCACGAGACGAGCAGCGCCCTGAACCTTGGCGGCGGCGCCAAAATTCGCGTAGCGGGTCCACTGCGCCTGCGGCTGGATTATCGCGTGTTCCGGCTGCAGGGATCACCCGCCAACGACTCGTATCAGCGGTTCTACGCCGGCGCCAACCTGGCCTTCTGAGACAAGCGGGGACCGCTCCTGCAGAGCCGTCTCCTGCAGAGCCGTGCCCGGCGGTTCCTGCTATTTCCCCGGGGGGGCCTTTTTCACTGGCGCCACGGACATGGTGGCCACGTCGTGCAACGACAGGCGTGATGGCGGTCCGGCCAGCGACGCGCTGTACTTCTCCAGCAGCCCCTCCGGCATCTCGGTCAACAGCTCGTCGAGGATGAGCGATGGCCGGTAGTCGGCGCCGGCCACCGCCGGAAACAACGCGTGCACATAGACGACGTTGCCCTTGGCGTCGGGTTCGGCGGCACGGAACACCCGCCAGCCCTGTGCCATCGACTTGCGCCGTGCGTCCGTCGTCGTCGACAGAACACTCTGCAGCGCCTCGATGGCCGCCTCGTAGTCGTCGGTCGATTCCGGTTTGACGAGGACCAGCAGCAGACCAACACCCGTCTCGAACGTGGCTGTGGCCGGATCGACGGACGTCTCGTCTGGCTTTGTGGTGGTCTCAGTGGCCGGGTCTTGCTCGGCGGGTACCGCAGCAGGAGGCTGAGGCGCCTGGGGGGCGGGAGCCTGCAACAGGAGAGCGACGATCAAGGACCAGGCAGGCACGGCGGACACAACACCGAAACGTGCCCGGTCCTCACGAGGACCGGGCACGTCCGGACCAAGGGACTTACTGAAGCCTGTTCAGCGCCGTAATAGCGCGACCCGCGAAGGCTTCCTTGTACAGGTTGAAGATGTCCTGCACTTCCGTCGGGAACACTTCGGCAATCACGCGCGAGATGTCGTACTCTTCGTTCGGCACGACCGGGTCCACCTGAATGATGTAGATGGCGTTGCCCTGCGCCTGCTGAGTCGACTTGAAGAACTTCATGCCGGCGAGCTGCTGCTTCCGGACCGAGTTCTCGCTCTTCTCGAACGCCTCTTTGTACTTGGCGATGACGCGCTCGAAGTCGGCGGTCTTGTCGGCCTTGATCAGCGTCGTGATCTGGACGACTTCGCCCTCGAGCGGCAGTACCGGCTTCTGAGGCTCCTGCGGAGCCGCCGCTTCGGCCGGAGCCGCTTCGGGCTCCTGCGCCCACGCCACACCCGTCCCCATCAGCATGCCTGCGGCCAGCGCCATCCCCGACACGACTACCTGAACACCTCGAAGCATCGATCAGCCTCCTTCGCGAAAGGCGGTTACTTTACCGTACTGCGCCGCCGATGAAAACCGTCATGATCTCGTTGGCGACCAGCATTCCCTGCCGGGTCAGCGCCAGGTGTTCACCCGGCACATGTCTGACCAACCCGGCATCGACCAACGGCGCCATCTCGGCGCCGTACCGTGCCGAGACGTCAACGCCCCACGCGGCTTCCACCGCTCGAAGGTCGAGTCCGGCTGTGAGCCGAAGCCCCATGAACAGCGCTTCTTCCAAGCGCTCTTCCGAAGGCAGCACCCGCTCGTCGAGACGGGTCGGCTCATCCGCCTGCACGCGTCGCACATAGTCGACCGTGGCGGACAGGTTTCGCCATCGTACACCGTTCCACGTCGAGTGCGCACCACAACCGAAGCCGAGCCAGTCCCCGCCCTGCCAATACTTCAGGTTGTGACGCGACTCGCGGCCCGGCTGCGCCACGTTCGAGATCTCATACTGCCCATAACCCGCCGCCTCGAGCAGGGACAGCCCCTCCAGATACATCTCCGCGGCATCGTCGTCCGGTGCGACGGACCATCCCCCGCGAGCCATCACGTCACGCAGCGGCGCGTTCGGATAGATCTCGAGCAGATACATCGACGCGTGCGCTGGTCCAATGTCGATAAGTGATTCGACCGATGCGCGCCACTCATCGCGGGCCTGCCCCGGCAGCCACAACATGAGGTCGAGGCTGATGTTGTCGAACCCCGACTGCCGCGCCAGCACCACGGCCTCGCGCGCCCGCGCGGCAGAATGCAACCGCCCCAGGCGCTCGAGTTCCTCGTCTCGAAACGACTGCACGCCGAGGCTGATCCGGTTCACACCCGCCCGGCGATACCCCGCCAGCGACGTCGGCGTCACGCTCTCCGGATTGGCCTCGATCGTGACTTCTGCCCCGTCAGCGACGGCAAACGTCGCACGGCACGCCTCCAGTATGCGCGCCACTTCCCGTGGCGTGAGCAGCGACGGCGTTCCCCCGCCCAAGAACACGCTGTCGATGGCCGCCCCCGCCTCGGGCGCACGCTGGATCTCCAGTACGAGCGCGTCGACGTACTGCGCCTTCAGCGCTTCGTCGAGCAGACCGCGATTGAAGTTGCAGTAGTGGCAGATGGCGGCGCAGAACGGGATGTGCAGATAAAGGCCGCCGGGCGCTGCGACCGCCGCTGGCACCGGACTCACCCGCGCGAACCGGCCCGCCCGCCGGGCCAGGCCACGTCCGCCACGCCCTGGTCGCGCAGCCGTGCACGCGCCATCCCACGCGGCTTGGCTGGCAGGCTGCCGGCGCGCCGCAGATTCTCGGGGGACGCCGGCGATTCTTTCTGCCAGCGCTGAATGGCATCCGGCGACGCATGCGGACCGACCTCGCGAACGTCGACGCCGCGTATCTCCACCCAGTCGCACATCTCGGCCAGCCGCGAGCGCGTGCGCGCGCCAAGCTGATAAATGAATGACCGTGGGTCGGTGTTGTCGGGTGAGTCCACCAGGTTGCTGGTAAAAATCGTCGGCCGGCGCTCGTTGTACCGCGTATTGACGACGAGCCCCAGCGTTTCCTGCACCCAGTCGGAAGTACGCTCGGCCCCCAGGTCGTCGAGCACCAGCAGGTCGGCCCGCAGCACGGGGCCCAGCACGTCCATCTCGGTTTCTTCGACCGAGCGATTGTATGTGTCACGCACGAGCCGCAACAGTTCGCGGGTCTCGAAGAAGTAGCCGCGCGCGCCACGGGACCGGATCGCCGCCTTCAGGATGCCCACGGCCAGATGCGTCTTGCCGACACCGTGCGGACCGTACAGGAGCAGCCCCCGCTCGACCACGGGGAACGCCTCCACGAAGGCGGTGGCGCGCCGGTAGGCTTCGCGCTGCGAGTCCATATCGTGTTCGAACGTCGCCAGCTCGCATCGCACATATCGCTGCGGCACACGCGCGTCGGCCAGCTGACGCTCGACGAGCGCATTCCTCCAGCAATCGCAGCGCACTACGCTTTCGCCGGCGTCGGTCACCACGCTCTTCCAGCGCGTATCGTTGCAGATGGGGCACACCATGGCAGGTCGTCGGTTCCGAAAGCTGCTCGTCAGTTCAGTGGACTGCGCCATGCGCGCTGGCGTCGCAACTTGCCGACGGCACGCTGCGACAACCGCTCGGCACGGGCAGCCGATACACGGAGGCGGTCGCTCACCTGGTCGACACTTCGTGGCTCGCCATCGATGAGGCCCAGCCGCAGCTCGAGCGCCCGCCGTTCCTTCGGCTCGAGTTCGAGCAACGATGTCTCGAGATCCGATGCCAGCGCCTGGCGCAACGGGTCGGCCTCGTCGCCCGACACCAGCGGAGCCAGCTCGTCCAGATCGAAATCTTCATCGCTGCCGAGCGGAAGTGGCGCCGCCACGCGGCGCCACTGCTCGTCGAGCATCCGCACGTCGTGCGCGCTCAGCTCACTCCCTGCCTCGTCCGGCAGACGGCCGGCCTGCTCCACGGCTTCCGCCAACGCCACCGCCAGCCGTCCCGTGACTCCGTCCTCGTCGGCGAAGCCCAGCGGGCCCGGCCCCTGTGTCACGCGGTGCAGCACGGCCTGCCGTACCCACCACAGCGCGCTCGCCGCAAACCGCTCCGCCCTCCCGGGCTGAAAACGCCGCGCCGCCTCGAGGAGGGCGAGATTGCCGTCATGCACGAGATCGAGCAACGGCACGCCCAGATGTGCGTACCGCCGCGCATACTGGACGACCAGCGCCAGTTGCGAGCGCGCGAGATCCATCAGCGCTTCTTCGTCGCGCTGCTGTACCCGGACCGCGAGCCGCTGTTCGTCACTGGCGTCCAGCGACGGCATGTCCGTAATTTCCCGCCAGTAGGCACCGAAGGAAGCGGCATCGGTTGCGAGCGACTCGAGCCTGCGCACGCCGCGATTGTACCGGATCCACCGGCGGAGGCTGTTCGACCTATTCGCCAGGCGGTGTCCGCCGGGGCGGCGCGTCACCGGACGCGGGCGGCGTGGAGCGTTCTGGTGGTGCTTTCACGAGGTCGGTAGGCGACGACTTGACGAGCGCGGTACCCAGCCGGCGCTCCCAGTCGTCGAGCCCGCGCGCGAGTTCACGCTTGACGTAGTCCATGAACTCGTTCACCTCACCCTGCATCTGCTCCATCTTCTGGCGCATGTTGAGGATGATCTCCACGCCGGCCAGGTTGACGCCCAGGTCGCGGGTGAGCGACAGGATGGTCTCGAGCTGCTCGAGATCCTCTTCCGAGTACAGGCGCGTATTGCCCTCGGTACGCGACGGCTTCAGCAGGCCTTCGCGCTCGTAGAGCCGCAGCGTCTGCGGATGGATGTCGTAGCGCTGCGCCACGGCACTGATCATGAAATACGCCTTGCCGGTATTCTTGGCCATCAGCTCCGCACGCTTTCGCCGTTGATGCGACCAAACTCCCGGAGCAGTTCCTTGGACCGCTCGTCGAGCACCCGTGGCAGCGCCAGGCGGACCTCCACCACGAGATCACCGCGCTGTCCGCCGCGGCCGGGCACGCCACGATCGCGCAGCCGGAACCGCTGACCGGACTGCGTGCCGGGCGGCACACGCACACGCGCGGCGCCGCCGGGCGTGTCCACGTCAATCCGCGCGCCCAGCGCCGCCTCGTGGACGGCAATCGGCAGCACGAGGTGCACGTCATCACCGTCCCGGCGGAACACCGGGTGCGGCTCGACGTCCACGTCCAGATACAGATCGCCGGGTGGACCTCCGCGCACGCCGGCATGCCCGCCACGCGCCACCCTGATGCGCATGCCGTCAGCGACACCGGCGGGAACCGAAACGGGCATCACTTCGCTGCGAGGCGTCACCCCTTGTCCGTGACAGACCGCGCAACGTTCCTGCCGCAGCAGACCCGCCCCCCCGCAGCGGGGACAGTTCTTGGCAAACACCATGTGACCGTGCACGGATCTGACCGTGCCGGCCCCCTCACACCCGAAACATGTGGTTTCGGCCACGCGGTGGAACCCCGAACCGGCACAGCGCGCGCACGGATGTTGTCGCGTCACCGCCACCGATCGTGTGGTGCCATGCCACGCTTCTTCGAAGGACACTGACGTCTGTGCATGGATGTCCGAGCCCTGCTCCGGTGCCTGTGCGGCGGGCGCCCGCCGCGCGAACACATCCTCGAACAGATCGCCAAACGTCGTCGTCCGTTCGGCATGCACCCGCGGCGAAAAATCGAACCCCGCGAATCCAAACGAGGCGTCATGCAGACCCGGCCGATCCAGCGGCTGCCCCGAGTCGTACCGCCGTCGCCGGTCCGGATCGATGAGCGTCTCGTACGCCTCGAGTACCTGCTGGAACCGCACGGCGGCCTGCCCGTCACCCGGATTGATGTCCGGGTGCCAGCGGCGGGCCAGCCGGCGGTAGGCGCGCTTGATGTCGCCATCCGTCGCGCCCCGCTCCACGCCAAGCACCAGATAGAAGTCCATCGTCTCTGAGGGCGTTATTTCTTGTCGTCGACGACCTCGGCATCGATGACATCGCCATCGCGCGGCGCGTCCTGGCTGCCGGCGCCTTCGCCCGGCCCCGCGGCATCGCCACCCGGCGTCGCACCGGCCGCGGCCTGCGCGCGGTACAGCGCCTCGGCGGCCTTGTGCTGCGCGGCGGTCAACTTCTCCATGCCACTGTTCATGCCGGCCACGTCGCCGCCTTCGATAGCCTTCCGGAGGTCGGCCATGGCCGCTTCCACTTCTGCCTTGTCGGCGGCCGACAGCTTGTCGCCGGCATCGCTCAGCAGACGTTCGGCGCCATACACCGCCTGGTCGGCGCGATTGCGCGTTTCGATTTCCTCACGCCGCTGCTTGTCCCCGTCGGCGTGCGTC
>CAZZGM010000041.1:0-5101 GCA_964653955.1 uncultured Bifidobacteriaceae bacterium
GCCAATGGCGGCATTGCCTCGGCCACCAATCTCGCGCTGACCAGGGCCGGGGGCGAATACGTGGCGCTGATGGACAGCGACGATGCGCTGTTGCCGCATGCATTGTTCCGGATGGTGGAGCACCTGAACCGCGCCGGCGAGCGGCCGGACGTGCTCTACTCGGACGAGGACAAGCTCGAACTCGACGGCCAGCGCTGCGAGGCGTACTTCAAGCCGGACTGGTCGCCGGATCTGTTCATGTCGAACATGTACGTGTGTCACCTCCTCATGGCGAGGCGTGCGCTCGTGCACGACGTCGGCGGTTTCAGGACGGCGTTCGACTTTTCGCAGGACTACGACCTGATGCTGCGGCTGATGGAACGTGCCAACCGCGTGGACCATGTGGCCGACATCCTCTATCACTGGCGCAAGGTGCCGCAGTCGGGGGCGACGGTCGGTGATGCCAAGCCGGCGGCGCACGTGGCGGGCCGTGCGGCGCTGCAGGATGCACTCGAACGCCGTGGTGTGGCAGGGCTCGTGGAAGACGCCGGGCCGGCCGGGTTCTACCGCGTGCGCTATCACCTGAACGAGCAGCCGCTCGTGTCGGTGGTTACCGGACAGGACATCGCCGCGCGGGAACGGCTGGAGACGGCGTGGCCGCACATCGAGTACGTGACGAACGCGGAACAGGCGCGGGGCGGCTACCTGGTGTGGCTGGACGGCGACGTACGCGCGCAGCACGCCGAATGGCTCGACGCGCTGATTGAGGTGGTCACGCAGCCTGGCGTGGGCGTGGCGGCGCCTCGCGTGCTGGACACGGGCGGATCGATCAGGGAAGCGGGGCTGGTGCTGGGCGGTGCGTCCGTGGCCACGCGCGCCCTGAACGGCCTGCCGGCGGGTCATGGCGGTTATTTCGGCAGCGCGATTGCCGTTCGCAACGTGTCGGCCGTTGGCGGCTCGTGTTTCGTGACGCCGAGAGCGGTGTGGCATGCCGTGGGCGGATGGGATGCGTCGCTGCTCGATGCCGACAGCCGCGCCATCGACTACTGTCTGCGCGTACGCGAGGCCGGGTTTCGTGTGCTGGTGACGCCCTGGTCCACGATGCTGGCGCCACGCGTGGCTGCCGGTGTGTCGTTACCGGCGGCAGACGAGCAGCGGCTGCGCGCGCGGTGGGAAACGCACCTGACCGCCGACTCCTATCAGAACCCGCATCTGTCGTGGCCTGGCCTGCTGCCGGTGGCCTGAACGCGTGCGCGTTCTTCGTAACGACTGCCGCTGTCGGCCCCGAGGAACCCGGCAACCTGGCCGCGCGTGGGTCGTAACGCCGCGCGTGGTGCGCGGCACGGGGCGTTCGAAGGGGGTCAGCGTGCCGTGGCCGGTGCCGGTTGTCCGAGCGACAGCGCCTTGAACACGCGGATGTTGTAGTAGCCGTCGCGTTCGAAGTCGCCGTAGTCGGCGCGGCGGGCCATCACGTCGGCCACCATGTCCTTCACCGAATATTGCGGCTGGAAGCCGAGCTCCACCGTGGCGCGCTCGCACGACACCTTGTAGTTGCGGAAGTCCTGCACGTCGCGGATATCGAGGGCCACGCGCTGCCCGGTTTCGCGCTCGAGTTCTTCCTTCACCATGTCGGCCACCTGGCCGACGGTGAAGTTGCCGCTGGCCACGTTGAAGACGCCGCTCAGCGGGCCGCTGGCCTGCACCGCCCGCAGGAACGCCGACACATCGTCTCGGATGTCGAGCAGCGGCCGCCAGATGGACGGGTTGTTCACCGTAATCGTCCCCGTCGTCAACGCGCTCTTCACCATCGTATTGACGATGAGATCGAAGCGCATGCGGGGAGACCAGCCGCACACCGTGCCCTGGCGGAGCGCGATGACCGAAAACGAGTCGCTCTGCAACTGGAGCGCGGCGCGTTCGCCCTGGAGCTTCGAGATGCCGTACGGGTAGCCGCAGGTGACCGGATCGTCTTCGGTGTAGAGCTGATCATCGGTGTAGCCGTAGACCGAGCACGAGGACGCGTAGATGAGGCGCTTGACGCCGGCGTTTCTGGCGACGAAGGCGAGATAAGCCGGCAGCGCGCCGTTGGCCACGAAGTTCTGGGCGGGGCTGAACTCGGCCATCGGATCGTTGGACAGCCCACCGAGAAAGATGACCTGATCGAAGCCGCGCAGGTCCTGCTCGGTGAGGTCGAACAGATCGCGCTGATGAACCGGCACGTCCGGCGGCAGGTGGTTGCCGAACCACAGCAGGTCGACGACCTCCACGGCGTAGCCGCGTTCCTTGAGCGCGGGGACCAGCCGTGAACCCACATACCCGGCTCCGCCGGCAATCAGCAGTCTCATGGTGTGGTCAGTCCTCGTGTCCCATCAGGTGCCGGTAACGCGTCGTGTCGAGCGACGTGTCGACGGGCGCGGCAAAGGTGACGTCCTTCAGCGACAGCGGTTCGATGGTGTTGGTGCCGCCCAGCGACTGTGCATATTCCATGACTGTGCGGCGCGGTCCGCCGACGTGGACGGTGCCGCGGGCGCCACGCTCGATGAGCGCCAGCATCTGCCGTGCGGTGTCGCTGACACTCTGGCGCGACGTCCACTGGTCCACGAACGCTTTCGGATAGGGGAACACATCCGGCCCGAAGCTGGTGCGGATGATGAGGTGATCCGGCAGCATGCGGACGGCGCATTCGCCGCCAAGCTTCGACCAGGCGTAACGATTGACCGGATGAACGGGATCGTCTTCCCGGTAGTGGCCCGCGTCGCCGCGAAAGACGTAGTCGGTGGAGATGTAGACCAGCGGCACGCCGCGGGCGAGGCACCAGCGCGCGAGGTTGGCCGTGCCGATGATGTTGGCGGCCAGCGCCCGATCCGGATCCTGGTCGATCTTCGGCGGTGAGGTGAATGCCGCGGCGTGAACGATGACGGACACGGCCTGGCCGGCCAGCCACGTGTCCACGGAAGCCGCATGCGAGACATCGAGATCGGAGGACGAAGGGTAACGCGCGCCGGGCAGCAGCTGCCGGAACGCGCCGCCGAGCAGGCCCGATCCGCCCGTGATGACCGTGGCCGGTGTGTTCAGCGTGCTCACGTCAGCACTGTCCGTGAATGAACTGCCGCGACCGCTCGTCGGCCTGCCAGGCCGTGAATGTGAGGCCCTGGCGATCCTTGTCGCTCAGGATGGGGCCCGCCGCGACCAGCGCGTCGAACTCCTGCTTGAGCGCCGGTGCGCACAGCGACCAGTCCAGATCCTGCGTGAGCGGCGAGAGGCCGGCTTCGCAGCCGGGGCTGTATTCACCGCTGCAGAGGTATTCGATGCGTGACGCCTCCGTGAAGAAGTTGCCATGGGCAAAGCCGGGCGGCACCCAGATCCACTCACCGTGAGGCGCATCGTCTGCCGCCGGCATGTCGTGAGCGGCAATGTGTCCGAACGTGGGCGAGCCGACGCGGATGTCGAGGAAGAGATCCACCATGCGGCCGGACACAGTGCGGACGAGCTTGCCCATGAACGGGTTCCACTGGAAGTGGAGGCCCCGCACGACACCGGCCCGCGACCAGCTCTCGTTCATCTGCGGCAGGGCCACGCCGCTCAGGAATCCGAGGTCGGGATGCGAATCGAAGTCACTTCGGCGAAACGGCTCGGTGAAGTAACCACGCGCATCGGCGAAGCGGCCGAACCGGACAACCTTGACGTCGGGGATGGCGAGAGCGGAGACAGAAAGGATCTTCATGAGTGGCGGCTCACATTATGACAGTACGAACTTCCGTGACAGGGGCCGTACACACGAACGGCCGGGCAACCCCGGCCGTTCGTGCGCGATAGTGTGTGCCCCGATGAAGGGCCGGACCGTCAAGGTATGACGACGGTCTGTGTGTTGGATTCGGGACCGTGTCCGGCCGCGCCGTTGGCGACGACCGTCACCACGTAGGTGCCACGGGGGGCGGAGACGGTGTACTGCGTGCCGGCCACCCGCATCGTGGCAATGATGTGCGGTGAGCCCGGGTAGCGGGCAACGACCGTGTAACCCGTCAGGCCGGAGTTTGATGCGTTGCCCGGCGGCGTCCACGACAGCGTGACGTGGTTGCCCAATACGTGTGCCGCCTGGAGCGTTGGCCGGCCCGGCAACTGTGGTGGTGCCACGGTCAGCGACGCCTCATTCGACGTGGTCGAACCGCCGGCGTTGGTGGCCACGACGCGCACGTAGACGGTGGTGCCGACCGGGGCGGCCGTGGTGATGCTGGTGCCACCGCCCATGGGGGCCACGGCCAGGTTCGACGCTCCCGGGCTCGTGCCCGCGTAGAGTGTGTAGGAGGTTGGCGCGCCGCCGCCCTGTCCCGGTCCCCAGTTGAGCGTGACCGGGTTGGTAACGCCCTGTGCGACGTGAAGTACGGGCTGGGCCGGCGGCTGGATGACCGGCGGCGGGCCGCCCACGTCGATCATCTGCGTGGCCGAGGCCATGCCCGGACCGCCGTGCGTGGCCAGACTGCGCGCTCGCAGGTAGACCCGGCCGTTGCCAAGCTGACCCGAGTAGGTGCCAGCCGAGGGCACGATGATCGTGAAAAATGTCTGGTGGAAATTCGCGTCCTTGGCGCCGTCTATGGCATAGCCACCCACGGGAGGACCGCCGGCTGGTGCTTCGAACGACAGTGTCACCGTGTTGCCCACGGCCTGCGCCTGGAAGTTGCGCGGCGGCATGGTGAGATGCGACACCGTGACCGGCACATCCCCCATGGCCGTCAGCTTGTTGCTGAGCGTGCTGCGCGCCATGACACGCAGCGTCCACGTTCCGGGATTGAGATACACGTTCGACACCGTGAATCCCGACTGCCGGAAGGGCGACGAGGGGTTGGCGACGCTGGGGCAGACCACCTGCGTGGCCGCACCGGTGAGCGGGCCGTAACGGAGGATGCCCTGCTGGCCGCCGGTGCCGAGTGTCAGCGTGTCGCCGGGCGCGTGTCCGGTGGCCTGGTTGGCAATGGCAAACACGAACAGGTCATCGACGTTGATGCCGTTGGTGTTGCCCGAGTCGAAGGCACAACCCTGCACCGAGAACGGGAATGGCACGGTGGCGCCGGCCGTGGGACTGGCCAGTGACATCTGCAGGTTGCTCGCCTGCTCCGAGTAGACC
>CAZZGM010000041.1:5111-13481 GCA_964653955.1 uncultured Bifidobacteriaceae bacterium
AGACCTCGAGCGGCCCGGTGGAATAGGCACCCTGGACGTGCGTGAAGCCGCCGCGCGTTTCGGTGGTTTCCACATACACCCAGTACCGTCCCACCGGGAAGCTGGGCGAGGGCGTCCAGATGTACTGATTGGCGCCCAGCGTGGTACCCAGACCGTTGGCGATGTTGGCGGCAAAGCCGTTTTCCGGATTGCGATCGGTATCGAGCAGAATCCGTGTCGTGTAGGACGAGCCGCCATCGGCGTCGGCCACGTGATACCGGATCGTGAACCTGCCCTTGGGATGACCCGCGCCCGACAGGTTCACCTCATCCGGCGCCGTCAGCCACACATCGTCCAGATCGAACCCGGTTGGCACGTCGCCGAACTCATGCGGGTCGAGACGAAGCGAACGAATGCTGCGCGAGCCCCAGGGGGTCACCTGGCAGGGGGGACTGGCCGCCAGGCACTCGGTTTCGATACCGCCGTTGTGAATGGTGAGCGCGCCGAGATCCACCGTATAGGTCTGGAAGCCGGGCCACACGCGGATGTCCTGTGAGGTGGTGGTGGAACCCTGGTCCAGGATGCCTCCCGAGCCCCACATCACACGCGCCACCGAGCCGACACCGACGTCGTAGGGCCGGTGCATGCGCAGCGAATACGTGAGGATGCGGTTGCGGCGGCTGCTGATGGGATTGGTGGAGCCTCGCAGCAGTTCGATGGCCGGGTCGCCCACATGTCCGCCGGGCTGGCCGATGCTGGACGCGCGAAACATGCGGCTGCCGGGTGCCGCGCCGGGACGCTCGCTGGGCACCAGGCCGCACGCCTGTCCCTGGCAGGCGCCAGCCGTGGTGGAGATGTTCCAGAGTCCGGCAATGTCGCTCGGCTGCTCGAAGTCCCACGGGTCGCCGGGCCGGCCGATGGTGGATTGATAGTCGGTGGAGATGTCGCCCATGCGGTCGGGATCGATGACCGTGACGCGGGGCGGCGCGTTGATGACGAACGGCACCGACGAGGTGCCGTTGGCGCAGCCGATACGCAGCGTGTAGTTCCCCGGCGGGAAGATGCCGTAGTTGAACGTGCCCGAGGTGCTGCTGCCCGTGCCGACGTGCGTGTCCATGCCGCTGGCGTCGCGCACCACGAGCTGCGCGCCGCCGCCCGTGCATGCCGCGTAGTTGGTGGTCATCATGGCGGCGCCCGGCTGGCCATCGGCGGCCGTCAGGCGCACCCAGTCGATTTCCACCAGCTGGACGCCGGCGGCCATCGGGTCGATGCGCAGGCCCACCACCTGTGGCTCGTTGAGCCACCGTGCCGGAACGCCCGTGCAGCCGTTGTAGCCGGGTGAGCACGCTTCCACCAGGCGGGTGTCGCCCGTGGTGGCGGTCACCGCGCCCAGATCGATGACGAAGGTCCGGAACGCGGTGTTGCCCGCCGGAACGGTGTCGAACAGCACGCCGCCCGCGCGGTTGAGATGCGCATCGTTGACCAGATAGGGCGTGTGGTACCAGTACACGACCGGCTGCGACACGCTGGCGGCGCCGGTGACGCGCATCTTGAACGCCAGCTTGCGATAACGCGCCGTTGGAATGGGGTGGTCCATGCCGGTGCGCACGGTGTTGATGGCGTTCGAGTCGCCGCGATACAGCATCGTCACCTGCATGTCGTGCGGCCAGGGGCCGCCCTGGCCGCGGAACATGCCGCCGCTCAGGTAGGTGGCGCCGGTGCCGTTCACGCGGGCGGCGTGTATTTGATGTGGAGCCCATCCGTTGGTCTGATCGGGGTCAGGCCCGATGTCTTCCACGTTGTCGAAGTCCCAGGGGTCCTGGAGACGATCGGACGCGAAGTCGGGACCGGCCCTGAAGACCTGATTGGCCGACGGGCTGGAAATGACCGGCTGGGCCGCCACGGGGGTGGCGACGGCAAGCGCAACCAGAACAGTCAGCGAGCGGAGGGAGCTAGTAGACACGCACCTTCACGAGGCAAGGAGGGTGCCACAAGATTTCGGCCCAGAAAACCGAAAAACGTGCCGGAGGTCCCCTGGATCGACGCGAAATTACACACGGGCCCGGGTGTGCGGTAAGTGTGCGCGCACACTTGCGGGCGTGGCGCACACATCGCGCGCGCCGGCGCAGCTCGACAATTTCCCGCTGCTACACTGAGGGCTTCGAATGAACGTGCCCGGGTTGTCCCACCAGCGCGAAACGCTCGCGCGTTGTCCCCTGTGCGCGGCGACGGCCCTCGTTTACCAGTTCACCCACGGTCCCACGGCCCTCGTCCGCTGCCGCGACTGCGCGTTGCTGATGCGCAACCCGCAGCCCTCCGACGCCGAACTGGCCGCCATTTACTCCGGGGACTACTTCCTGCAACCGCCGGCATCGCCCGATGACGCGGGCGATGAGGCGGTGCACGCCCTGAAGCGGGCCACGGCCGCGCGTTACCTCGATCGTGTGGAGGCGTATCGCGGCTGGACCGCCGCCACGCGGAAGGGGAAACGGCTGCTCGAAGTCGGCAGCGGCCTGGGCAACATGCTCATCGAAGCCCGGGCACGCGGTTACGACGTGACCGGCGTGGAGTTTTCGCCGACGTCGGTGGAGGAGGCCAACCGGCGCCTGGGAACGCCGCTGGTGATGCAGGGCACGGTGGAGTCGGCGCCACTCACGCCGGGGTCGTTCGACGTGTGCGTGTTTGCCGACGTCATCGAGCACACGCGCGATCCGCTGGCGGCGGTCACCAGGGCCTGGGACCTGCTGGCGCCCGGCGGGACGCTGTTTGCGGCCATCCCATCGCTCGACAGCTGGTCGGCGCGGCTGATGCGCCAGCAGTGGATGGAATTCAAGGCCGAACATCTGTTTTATTTCGACAGCCGGACGTTCGAATCGCTGCTGGTGCGTGCCGGGTTTCACCGCGTGCGTATCGCGCGCGGTGAGAAGACGCTGAGCCCTGGCTATGTGATGGCGCACTTCGACCGGTTTCCGGTGCCGGTCATTTCGCGCCTGGGCCGGCTGGCGCGGCGCGTGGTGCCGCAGGCGCTGCTGCGGCAGCGGATGACGGTGGTGGCCAGCGGCATCGACGTGCTGGCACGCAAGTCCGAGGACGGTCCGATCGATCGGCGCCGGCCGGTACTGTCGGTCATCATGCCCGTGTACAACGAACGGGCGACGTTTGCCACGGTGGCGCGGCAGGTGCTGGCGAAGGACATTCCCGGCCTCGACATCGAAGTGGTCATGGTCGAGAGCCTGTCGTCGGACGGCACGCGCGAGGACGTGCGGCAGTTCGAGGCGCACCCGCGCGTGACGGTGATCTATCAGGACACGCCGCGCGGCAAGGGCGCCGCCGTGCGCGCCGGGCTGGAGGTGGCCACCGGCGACTTCGTCCTCATCCAGGATGCCGACCTCGAATACGACGTGAACGACTACGACATGCTGCTGGAGCCGCTGCGCGCGTTCCGTCATGCCTTCGTGCTCGGGGCGCGGCATGGCATGGACGGCACCACCTGGAAGATGCGCCGGTTTGCCGATCAACTGCTGGTGAGCCAGGTGATGAACTTCGGCCACCTGTTTTTCACCGGACTGTTCAACGTGGTCTACGGGCAGCGGCTGCGCGACCCGTTCACCATGTACAAGGTGTTCCGCCGCGAGTGTCTGTACGGCCTGACGTTCGAGTCGAACCGTTTCGACTTCGACTGGGAACTCGTCGGCAAGCTGGTCCGCGCGGGCTACACTCCTCTGGAGATACCGGTGAACTACGCATCGCGTTCGTTCAAGGAAGGCAAGAAGGTCAGCCTGTGGCGTGACCCGGTGACCTACCTGCGCGCCTGCTTCAAGTACCGGTTTGTCCGCATCGGAAAGTGACACGAGCATGAAGCTTCTTGAACGCGCGCGCCGGCTCCTCGGCAGGGGTCGTCCGCGATCGAATGACGAGAAGGTGCAGCTTCGCGCCGAACTCGGCCCGTCGTTGTGGACGGCGGATCGTGCCACGGTGGACGGCCGCGACCTGACCATTGCCGGCTGGGTGATTCCTCCGGGCGACGACTGGACGCGCGTCGGCTTTGCGCTGAACGGGAGAGCTTTCACCGAGGTCGATCTGGGACGGGCTCGTCCCGACCTGCCGCCCCGGTTCTGGTTCGTGGATGGCGTCGACCGCGCCGGTTTCGAGGCCACCATCACGCTGACCGACGAAGAGTTGTCGGGCGCGGTACCGATTGAGTTCGACGCCGTGGAGCGGACCACGCTGGTGCCCTTTCGACCGTGGCAGCAGCAGGCCTGCTGCCTGCGCACGCTCGATCCGTTTCCGCTGCCCGATGGTCCACGGATGCGGCGCGTGCACGGCGCGCCGGACGAAGAATCGTACCGCCTCGTCGGCTATTCCAACTACCGCACGCTCTACCACGCGCTGCAGCACGCCACTGGCCGCGGTTTCGAGTCGTACGAACGCATCCTCGACTGGGGGTGCGGATCGGGCCGGATGCTGCGCTACTTTGCCAGCCACCCCGGGGCCAGCCGGCCCGGCACGCTGACGGGCGCCGACATCGACAACGACAATCTCAACTGGTGTCGCGAACACCTGCCGTTTGCGTCGTACGTGCACCTGCCGCTGCGTCCGCCGTCATCGTTACCGGATGGCGCCTTCGACCTCGTCCTCGGTGTGTCCATCTTCACGCACCTGCCCGAGGCGCTGCAGTTCGAGTGGCTGGCCGAACTCGTGCGCGTGTCGGCGCCCGGCGCCATCCTGCTGATGTCGGTGCACGGCCCGACCATCGACGCGATGAGTGGCAGCATGGAGCACGGCCGGATCGTGCGCCGGCTGGGCATCATCGACGGCCCGAGCCACGACCTCGACGACATCCTGGAAGACACGTCGTACTACCGCACCACGCACCACTCGCACGAGTACATCCGGCGCGAGTGGGGCCGGTACTTCGACATCCTCGACATTCTTCCGGCGTGTATTGGCAACGTGCAGGATCTGGTGATCCTGCGAAGCCGGGATACACGCGCGCAGGCCTGATCTTCGGATCCGGTCTGAGGAGAGTGGCAGAGCCGTCGCATACGCGGCTGATAGCCACACCGGCATTGCGTTCGGTTCCGTACTACACGGCCGGTACTGCCCGATCGAGCGTGTGTTCACGTGCCGGCGATGGCCGCAACCAATGCGCCAATGGCCAGCGATGACGTCAGTCCCGGCGAGTCGATGCCGGACACCTGGATGACCTGCGGATTCACCGTGTCGCGCCGGATGAGAAAGTCCGCGAACGGCTCCTCGGGCGGGCACAGCTTGGCGCGGATGCCGGAGCTGCCCGGCTGCAGATCGTCGAGCGTCACCTCCGGCAGCAGCGCGCGCGTTTCGTCCAGGAACGCTTCGAGCGGCAGGCGATCGGACTCGTAGTCGTCCCTGGCGTCCTGATACCGGATGGTCGGCCCCAGCAGCACCGTACCCCACGTGGTGCGCGTCAGGTGCACGCCCAGACTGTGCCCGGGTGTGTGCGGCACGGGATAGACCATGCCGCGCACCAGGTGACGGCTGCCCGGCGCGAGTTCGGCATATTCGCCGCGCGCCGGATAGATGCGGAACGTTTCACCACCAAGCAGGCGGCTCACTTCGTCCGCGTACAGGCCGGCCGCGTTGACCACCGTGATGGCGCGAATGGACTCGTGCGGTGTGACCAGTTCCAGGCGCTGGCCGGCCGGACGTGCGTCCATGAGCGGTGAGCCGCGCAGGATGGCCACGCCGGCGGCTTCGGCCAGCCGCGCCAGCGTGCGCACGTATGTTTCGGGTTCGATGTGGCCCGACGTCGGCGACCACAGCGCCGCTACACCGGCCACGTGCGGCTCGTGCTGCCGCAGCGTGGCGCGGTCCACCAGTTCCACAGGCACGCCATTGGCCGCGGCGCGTGCCGCCAGTGCTTCGAGCGCCGGGATTTCGTCGGGATTTGCGGCGACTACGAACTTGCCGCACCGGGCGTGGGGCACGCCGTGACGCGCGGCGAAGTCGTACAGCCGCTCCTTACCCTCGACGCACAGCCGCGCCTTCACCGAATCCGCCGGATAGTAGATGCCGGCGTGGATGACGCCGCTGTTCCGCGTGCTGGTCTCATGTCCCAGCCGGGGGTGGCGTTCGAGCAGGCACACCGAGTGGCCCGCTTCAGCCAGCGCCAGCGCGCTGGCCAGTCCGCTGACGCCCCCGCCCACTACCGCGACATCGATGTCGGTCATGGCTGTTCATCATGGCCGGGCTGATGGCGCTCCGCAAGGAGCAGGCCGAAGATCTGGCGATCTCGTGATGTGTCGATGTTGCGATCTGGCGATCAATCGTGCGCAATTGCGCCGGACCTGCCGAGCGGCTACGATCAGAAGTTCGTGACCGTCCCACTCCTTGACCTTCAGGCGCAGTACCGCCCCCTGCGCGAGGAACTGCTGGCCGCTCTCACCCGCGTGGCCGACAGCCAGCGTTTCATCATGGGCCCCGAAGTGGAGGCCTTCGAACGCGAGGTGGCGCAGGTGGTCGACGTCCGCCACGCCGTTGGCGTGTCGTCCGGCACCGACGCGCTGCTGCTGGCGCTGATGGCCCTGAACATCGGCCCGGGCGACGAGGTCGTCACCAGCACGTTCTCGTTCTTTGCCACCGCCGGCTCCATCGCGCGCGTTGGCGCCAAACCGGTGCTGGTGGACATCGACCCCGACACGTTCAACATGGACGTGGTTGCCGCGACCCGGGCGTGCACGGCCCGCACCCGCGCGCTGCTGCCGGTGCACCTGTTCGGCCAGGCGGCCGACATGAGCGCCGTGCTGGCCCTGGCCGACGAGTACAACCTGAAGGTCATCGAAGACGCGGCGCAGTCCATTGGCGCCAGCGACCACGGCGGCATCGTCGGAGGCATCGGCAACATCGGCGGCTTCTCGTTCTTTCCCAGCAAGAACCTCGGCGCCTTCGGCGATGCGGGCCTGGTCACCACCAATGACGACAAGCTGGCGCACCGCGTGCGGCTGCTGCGTAACCACGGGATGGAGCCGAAGTACCACCACGCGCTCATCGGCGGGAACTTCAGGCTCGACGCCATCCAGGCGGCGGTGCTGCGCGTGAAGGTGCCGCACCTGGCGGGCTGGACCGATGGCCGCCGCGCCAATGCCGCCCGCTACCGGCAGTTGTTTGCCGAGGCGGAACTCGGCGACATCGTCCGGTTGCCGTCCGAGCGGCCGGACCGTTTCCACGTCTATAACCAGTTCGTCATCCGTGTGCCCGATCGGGACGGGCTGAAGGCACATCTCGATGCCGCGGGCATCGGCACCGAAATTTATTACCCGGTCCCTTTCCATCGCCAGGCGTGTTTCGCGCACCTGGGCTACCGCCCGGAAGATTTCCCGCATGCCGAACAGGCGGCGGCGGAGGTGCTGGCCCTGCCCATCTATCCGGAGCTGACCGCCGCGCAGCAGCAGCTGGTGGTGGAGCAGATTGCCGCCTACTATCGCCCGCGCACCTGAGCGCCGATAGGCTACGACGGGGGGATCGTGGCCGGTCCCGCCGACGATTCCAACCCATAGCCCAGATCCACCCACATGAACCTCAAGAAGCGCCTCGAGAACAAGGAAGCCGTGGCCGGCATCATCGGCCTGGGATACGTGGGCCTGCCCCTCGCCGTCGAACTGGCGCGCGCCAACGTGCGCACCATCGGCTTCGACGTGGACGTTCGCAAGATCAGCGAACTGGCGGCCGGCCGCAGTTACATCCCCGACGTGCCGTCCGAGCACGTGGCCGAAGCCGTCAACAACGGCATGCTCATCCCGACCACCGACCCCGCCTCGCTGGCCGAAGCCGATGTCATCGACATCTGCGTGCCCACGCCGCTCCGCAAGACCAAGGACCCCGATCTCTCCTACATCGTCAAGGCGGTGGAGACGACGGCGTCGGTGTTGCGCAAGGGACAGTTGATCATCCTGGAGTCGACGACCTATCCGGGGACGACCGACGAGGTGGTGAAGCCGGCGCTCGAAGCCAAGGGCCTGAAGGCCGGTGAAGATTTTTACCTCGCGTTTTCACCCGAGCGCGTCGACCCGGGCAACCCGACATATCACACGAAGAACATCCCGAAGGTGGTGGGCGGGTTCGATCCCGAGAGCACGGCCATGGCCGAGGCGTTCTACCGGCAGGTGGTGGATACGGTGGTGCCCGTCACCTCGACGCGCGCGGCCGAAATGGTGAAGCTGCTCGAGAACACCTTCCGCGCCGTCAACATCGGCATGGCCAACGAACTGGCCCTGATGTGCCACCGCATGGGCATCGACGTGTGGGAAGTCATCGACGCGGCCAGAACCAAGCCGTTCGGCTTCATGCCGTTCTATCCGGGGCCGGGCCTGGGCGGACACTGCATTCCCATCGATCCGTTCTACCTGTCGTGGA
>CAZZGM010000042.1:0-13370 GCA_964653955.1 uncultured Bifidobacteriaceae bacterium
GCGGCATCTTGTCGCGATGGCGAAGAGTGTTGATGTAGTCCACGAGCAGGATGGCGTTGCTGACGACGATGCCAGCCAGCATGATGACCCCGATATAGGCCTGCATGCTGAACGCCGTACCTGTGACCAGCAGGATGCCGACCACGCCGATGGCCGCCAGCGGGATGGAGAAGATGATGATGAACGGGTCGCGCAGCGACTCGTACTGGGACGCCATCACCGTGTAGACGAGGACGATGGCGAGGATGAGCACGAGCTGGAGTTCACGGAACGACTTGGCCTGTTCTTCGACCTCGTTGCCGAAGCCCACGGCAAAGCCCTGCGGCACCTGGATTTCACCCAGGCGGGCCTGCACGTTGTTGACCGCTTCGCTCAGCGTGACTTCCGTTTCGGCGTTGACGCGCTGGATTCGCTCCTGGTTCTTGCGCTCCACCGACACCGGGCCGGTGTCGCGGCTGATGACCATGACGTTCTTGGCCGGCAAGACCTGACCGGTTGGCGTGCTGAGGAGCACGTCGCCGATGGAGGCCACCTCGCGGCGGTCGTCCTCGCGCAGCCGCACGACAATCGGGTATTCGTTACCGGCCTCGCGGAACATCGCGGCCTGCGTGCCGGCCACGTTCGTACGGATGGTGTTGGCGACGCCCGTGACGGTCATGCCCAGCAGGGCCGCCTTGTCGCGATCCACGCGCACGGCCAGTTCGGGCCGGCCGTCCTCACGCTGGAGGCGCGAGTCGGCCACGCCGGGCGTGGAGTCGAGCAGCGTCTTCACGTCCTGGGCAATCCGCTTGGACGTCTCGAGGTCGTGGCCCATGACTTCCACCGACAAGCGGCCGCCACCCTGGTTGCCCATGCCGCGCATCTGCTGGCCGCCCGACGCACGGGCGCGCACCACGACGCCGGGAATACCGGCCAGCTGCCGGCGCAGTTCCATGGCCACCTGTTCGCTCGAACGCTGACGTTCCGTGCGCGACACCAGCCGCACCTGGACGTTGCCCCGATGCGTGGAGGAGTTGCCGAATCCGCCGCCGCCACCGGCCTGGGTAATCAGCATCGTGGCTTCGGGTACGAACTCGCGAATCCGCTCCTCGAGCTGCAGCAGCACGGCCTCCGTGCTTTCGATACGGGTGCCGACCGCCAATTCCGCATCGACCGTGACTTCCCCTTCGTCGCTGGTGGGCTGAAACTCGAAGCCCACCCGGGGCAGCAGCATGATGGCCACCACGAACAGCCCGAAGCCCGTGGCAAACACCGTCGGGCGGTGGTGCAGCGCCGCGTGCAGCGAACGCGAGTAGAAGTTGTCGAGCCCGTCGAGGAAGCGGTCCACCATGCGGCTGAAGCCACGGCGGTCTTCCGCGTGCACCGGCGGATCGAGCAGGCGCGAGCAGAGCACCGGCACAATCGTCACCGCCACCAGCAGCGACATGGCCAGCGAGAACGACACCACCGCGGCCAGCTGTCCGAACATGATGCTCGACACGCCCGTGAGGAACAGCATCGGGACAAATACCGCGATGTGGGTGAGCGTGGACGCCAGAATGGCCGACCACACCTCTTCCGACCCGTCGATGGCGGCCGTCAGACGGTCCTTGCCCATCTCGAGGTGCCGGAACGTGTTTTCCAGCACCACGATGGCCGCGTCCACGATCATGCCGACCCCTAGTGCCAGACCGCCGAAGGTGAGCGTGTTGAGCGTGTAGCCGCCGAAGTAGAGCAGCGCGAACGTACCGATGACCGAGATGGGAATCGACGTGCAGATGATGAGCGTCGATTTCCAGTCGCGGAGGAACAGGAAGATGATCCCGATGACCAGGGCACTGCCGACCAGCGCGTGTTCCTGCACGCTGTGGATGGCGCGGTTGATGAACACCGACTGGTCGTCCAGTACCTGCAGGTTGACGCCGGCTACCTCTGTGTTGATGCGCTCCACGGCGGCGCGAACGCCGGTGGCCACCTCGATGGTATTGGTGCCCGACTGCTTGGTCACGCGCATGCGGATGCCGGGACGGCCGTTGATACGCGTCACCGAGCGACGATCTTCCGTGCCGTCGCGCACCGTGGCAATGTCGCGCAGGTACACCGGCACGCCGTCGCGCGTGAGCACGACGGTGTTGCGGATTTCATCGAGGTTCGAGAACTGGCCGGGGCTGCGGAGCAGCAGCGTGCGGCTGGCGTCGTTGACCTCGCCGAGCGGAATGTTCTGATTTTCCGTCCGCAGAATCTGGACGATGCGGTCGGGCGCCATGTTGAGGGCGGTGGTCTTCTCGCGCGACAGGTCGACCATGATCTGGCGGCGAAGGCCGCCGTCGATGGTCACCGACGCGACGCCGGGCACGCGCTCGAGACGTGTCGAGAGGTCGTTCTGCGCGATTTCACGCAGCGTGACGGCGTCGTAGTCGCCTTCCACGCCAATCCCCATGATGGGCATCGAGTTGGAGTCGAACTTGAAAATGTTTGGCGGATCCGCGTCTTCCGGCAGGCGGCCACGAACGCGGTCGATGCGCGTGCGCACGTCGTCGGCGGCTTCGCTGAGGTTGGTGCCCCAGACGAAATTGAGCCGGACCATGGAGCTGCCCTCGGACGAGGTCGACTCCACGCGCTCGAGACCAGCCACGGCGCTTACCGTCTGCTCGATGGGGCGCGTGACGAGCTCTTCCATCTCGAGCGGGCCGACCCCTGGATAGTTCACCCGCACCGTGATGCTGGGGAACTCCGTGTCGGGCATCAGGTCGACCGGCAGCTTGGACAACGAGATCATGCCCAGCAGCAGGATGACGAAGCTGATCATGAACATCGTCACCGGCCGTTGGATTGCGATACGCGGAATGCTCATACGGGTTCCTTCACCACGATACGGACCAAATTACCGGTCGCGCCTACTGGCGCGGTCCTCGTCCCTGCCCGCCGCCCGGGCCACCCGGACCACGGTTGCCACCGCCCGTGGACGACGACTCGCCTGGCAGCACCAGCGTGTCGCCATTGCGCAGCGATGCCGCTCCGTCCGTCACCACCTTGTCACCCGGCTGCACGCCGTCGAGAATCTGCACACGCTCGGCGTCTTCGAGCCCCAGACGCACCTGCGTGAACCGTGCCTTGTTTTCTTCGTCGGGCATCCACACACCGCGGCGGCCTTCGAAGTCGACAATGGCCATTCTCGGCAGCAGCATCACGTTGGTGCGCTCTTCCACGCTCAGCAGCACCCGCGCATACATCCCGGGGCGCAGGCGATTGTCGCTGTTGGGAATTTCCACTTCGATGGTGGCCGTCCGGGTGGCCGGGTCCAGAATGGGCGCGACGCGAGCAATCCGGCCCTTGAAGACATCACCCGGATAGGCATCCACTTCCACGGCCGCCGGGTCACCCACGTTCACGATACGAAGGTCGCGCTCCACGACGTTGGCCACGAGTCGCAGGCGGCTGATGTCCACCACCGACACCACCGGAGCATTCTGCGCGGCCCAGGCGCCAGGGTCGGCATTGCGGCGCCCCACGAAGCCGTCGACGGGCGAGGTGATGCGCGTGTTGGCCAGCGTGATCTGGAGTTCTTCCAGGCGGGCGCTGGTCTGCTGCGTCTGCGCACGGGCGAGGTCCAGCTGGGCCTGCGCCGCCATGTAACGCGACTCGGCGTCGTCGAGTGCCTGCTTGGCCAGCAGCTGCCGCTCATAGAGGTTCTTGGAGCGATCGAAATTGAGTTCGGCCACCTTGAGGTCGGCATCACGCTGCCGGATGGTGGCGCGCGCCACTTCCAGCGACGCTTCGGCCTGCTTCACCTGCTCGATGAGCTCGAAGTCCTCGATCTTGGCCAGCAGCTGACCGCGCTGCACGCGGTCGCCCAGCTGCACGTTGACGCTGACCAGCCGGCCGCCGGTCCTGGGCACGACATCGACGGTCTGCTCGCCAATGAGGTTGCCGACCACGGTGATGCTGGCGCCAATGGTCCCCGTCGTGACCTCGGCCATGGCCACGGTCATTGGAGGACGGAAGCCAAAACCGCCACCACCGGGGCCGCCGCCAGCCGCCGCTGCCGTCTGTTCGCGTGAGAACAGGCCAAAGTAGACGGCCGCGCCTATCGCAACCGCTGCCACGAGGCCAATCACTACCACTTTACGCATAAAGAAATCCGTTTCGCTCCGTTACCCTGGTTACCGATTCTACAGACCGCCAGGGCCGCCAAGTCCGCCGCCACCGCCGCCGCCAAAACCACCACCGCCACCAGCGTTGCCGCCGACGTTACCGCCACCCGCATTGCCGGCGCCGCCAACGTTACCCGCGTTGCCGGCGTTCACGCCGCCGAGCCCGCCACCGCCACCGCCACCACCACCAGCCGGTGCCTGCTGCGCGCGGTCGAAGTTCACCAGCGACTTCCGGTAATCGGCCAACGCCCGCAATTCGGTGTTTTCGGCATCGCGCAGGTCGCGCTGGGCCTGGACGACGAAGTAGTTGGTGGTGAGACCCACCTCGAAGCGGCTCTGCTCGGCTTCGAGACGTTTTTCCGCGAACTCACGTGCCGCACGCGCCGATTCGACACGGCGCAGGTTGGCCTGCACCGTGAAAGCGGCGTTGGCTACTTCCGCGGCAATCTGCACTTCCAGCGCCCGCAGACGGGTCTGCGCCTGCTGACGCTGCACACGGGCGCGTGCGTAGTTGGCCTCGGCCTGATTGGCCATGATTGGATAGCTCAGGTTGAACGACACGTTCCAGGTGGGGAAGGAGCGGTCGAACAGCAGGCTGAGCGCGTCGCGATACCCCCCGGGGACCGTGCCAACGATAGTCGAACCCAGCCCGGAACCTTCACGCAGGAACTGTGTGCCGCCGAGACCCTGGGCGCCGTAGCTGGCGTTCAAGTCCAGCGCCGGCATCGACTGGTTCCTGAAGAAGCGCAGGCTGACGTCGTTGCTGTCGAGATTTTTCCGCGCGGTGACGATGTCCGTCCGTTCCGTGATAGCCCGCCGGATGGCCCCTTCCACGTCGGTGGGCGGGGGCTCGAGCGACGGCACGTCGGCCGGCACGATTTCCTGACGCCACAGCGGGTCTTCGGTGCTGCTTACCAGGAACCGCTTCAACGACAGGTCGGCCGTGTTGGCGGTGGCTTCGGCCAGCGCCAGCGTCTGCAGACGCGCGGCGGCTTCGGCCTGCGCCTGAACGATGTCGAGCGGGGCGAGCGTGCCGACCTCGACGCGTGCCTGGTTGTCTTCGACGAGCTGTTCGGCCAGGGCCAGCGCGCGCTGTGCTACTTCAACGGCACTGCGTGCGAACACGAGGTCCCAGTAGGCGTTCCGCACGTTGGCCACCGTTTGCGACACGGTGGCCCGTACCGACTCTTCCGAGATGTCACGGTTGATGCTGTTGACCAGCAGCTGCTGCCGCATGTTGTCGATGCGGAAGCCGCGCAGCAGCGGCTGCGTGTAGCTAGCGGTCAGCGTGCTGTTATAGCTAGGGTTGTAGTTCGCGAACAAGTTGTTGGTAGTCAGCCGCGAGTTGTTCCAACCCACGTTCAACGAACCACCGCCCCAGGGCAGGTTCTGGTTGATGCCAAAGTTGTAGGTGGCCGTCGCATTTGAGACGCTAGTGCCGCCATTCAACTGGCTGGCCGGAGGGTTTACCTGGTCGCGCAGGCCGAAGTTACTCGTGAAGACCGGGTTGAAGGTGTTCCTGACGCCGGCAACCTGAAGGTCCACGGACTGCGGCTCGAGCCGGGACACGTGAATGTCCAGGTTGCGTTCGAGCGCCAGCGCCACCGACTCTTCGAGTGTCAGGTCGCGGATGCCTCCAGGGTACTGCTGACTGGCCGGCTGCATGGCCGACATCGTGGAGCCGTCGTTCGACCGCAGGGAAATCTGATAGGCCTCCATGGCCTGCCGTACAACCGCATCGGTCCGCTCGGTGTCGGCCTGACCCGCCTGCTGGGCGTGTACCGCCGAGGCCAGCACCGTAACGGCCACCACGGCCGCCGTCGAAAGTGTCTTCCTCATAATCTCGTTCTTCCGTCTTGCCCGAATATGTCGCGATGTCGTGCCCACGACGGCTACTGGCCCGGCGGCGGCGCAGGCCGCGGCGGGCGATGTTCACGGACCCACTGCTGGTGCAGGGCTCTCAGCTTGATGTTCTGATCGCTCGTCAGGACACGTCCCATCCGGAATGCCATGAGGGTGCGCGACTTGCTCAGCTCGCCCCGGGCCGCCTCCACCCGTTCCACGGTCGACAACACCTGCGCCTCGTTGGAGCGCGGATCGTTGATGACCTTCGAGAGCTTGGACTCGAGCTGATCCAGCGTGTCCTTCTGGGTCTTGAGCGTCGGCGCCAGCGCCTGGAACACCTCTTCCAGACGGGTCACCTGCTCGTCGGTGAGAACGATTTCCTGCTTGAACTTCTCCTGCTGCCACCACTTGAACCCCTGGGCCGCGGTGCTGACCGGCTGACCCAGCAGTAGCAGAGACAACACGAGACAAGTGAAGCACTTAGCCAGTGTGTCCATGGTATCTGAAAGGCTTACGACCGCCTCAACCGAGGTGTTTACGCGAGCCGGGGGACAGGGGAGAGGCCCGCATAACCTTCCAGCCGCCGGATGGCCTGCTCGACCAGGTTGTCCGGGGTGGACGCGCCGGAGGTAATGCCCACCACCACGGGGCCCTCGTCCGGAAGCCAGCCAAACGACACCTGCTCGGTTCGGGTGGCCACGTCGCGGTGCTGGATTTCGCGGGCCGACAGCAGGCCCGCGGGCGAGGCCACGTGATAGGTCGGCACACGGTCGGCACAGATGCGCGCCAGGTTGCAGGTGTTGCTGCTGTTATAGCCGCCGATGACCAGCATGAGGTCGAGGCGATGTTCGTCCAGCAGGCGGATGACGGCATCCTGACGATCCTGCGTGGCGCTGCAGATGGTGTCGAAGGCCCGGAAACGCCCGGCCAGCTGCTCCTCGCCATAGCGGTCGCGGATGGCCTCGCGGAACATATTCCCGACGTGCAGCGATTCGGTGCTGAGCATCGTCGTCTGGTTGGCGCAGCCGATACGCTGCAGATGCCGATCGGGGTCGAACCCCGGCGACACGGCGCTGCCGAAGCGCGCCAGAAACACGTCCCGATCGCCACCGTTGCGGATGTAGTCGCACACCTCGGCGGCCTGCGCTTCGTCCAGCACCACGAGATAGTGGCCGCCGTTCACCGCAACGGCTTGAGAGGCGGTCGCCTGGGTTTCTTCGTGCCAGTACTTGCCGTGGATGACCGAGGTGAGCCCGTCGAGGGCGTAGCGCTTGACGTTCTTCCAGACGTTCAGGACCGACCCACAGGTGGTGTCCACCAGCGTGCAGTTGCTGCCGTCGTACCGTTTCAGCTCCTCGATCGTGACGCCAAATGCCGGCAGAATGACCACGTCGTCCGGCCCGACGCGCGTGTCGGCTTCGGTGGCGTCGCTCAGGAAGCGGATGCCCTGTGAGCGCAGCTCGTTGTTGACGTGCGGGTTGTGGATGATTTCGCCGGTGAGGAAGACACGGCGGTCCGGAAACCGGCGACGGGCCTGGTAGGCGTAATCCACCGCGCGATCGACGCCGTAGCAGAAGCCGAACTCGCGGGCCAGGTGGACGGTGAGACGGCCCGACTCGTAACGGTAGTCCTGTGTCTTGATGTCGTTGACGAGCGGACTGTGATAGCTCTCGGCCAGTTGGCCGGCCACCTCGTGTTTGAGGTCGAGGCCTTTCCGGAAAATGAGCGCCGGCACTAACGCGACTCGTAAGCGAACGTCAGGTCGTCGAATGCCCGCAGTTCATAGGCGCCGTGCCGGCTGACCGCCAGCTCCACGGCATCCAGCAGGTCGTCGTCCGGATCGGTGAAGGTGGCCAGCGCCGGCACTGCAGCCATACGGCCGTTGGTGGCGGGAGCCGCCGCGGCCGGGCGCGGCGCCGAGGCCACCTGGGGCACCCACCGGTCGCCGTGCGACACATGAAAGAGCTGGCCGGTGACCAGGCCGATGAGCAGGCCCGCCGCCGCGGCCGCGCTGATCCAGCGGCGGCTGCTGGCGATACCCGGGCGGACCGGTTCGGTCGCACCGGGGAACGGAATGACTCGCGCCCGCTGACCGGCCTGTTCGAGCCGCTGCAGGATTTTCTGGCGCTGGGTTTCGAGTGCCCGCTCGTCGAAATGTGCATCCGCCTCGGCGTGCGCGGCAGCACGATAGGCCTCGAGAGCGGTGGCGATCGTCGCGTCCGTCTCCTCGTGTCCTCTCATGCCTGATCCCCCAGAACCCCACGCAATTTCCGAAGGGCCCGAAACAAGTGCACCCGAACCGTTGCGGCGCTCATTCCCGTAGCCGCCGCAATTTCCGCCGGCGTTCGCTCGTCCACCTGACTGAGCGTAAACACCAGACGCTGCCGGTCGGGCAGGCCGGCCACCGCCTCGGTCACCTGCGCCCAGCGCTCCTTGGCCAGGAGCCGGCGCTCGGTGGACGCGTCGGTGGACGGGACTTGCTCGACCACCCGCTCGTCGTCGTCCTGCGAAACCGACGCATACCGCTGATGACGGGTGCGGGATTTCAGACGATCGAGCGAAGCATTCACCAGGATCCGCGTGAACCAGACGTCGAACGGCAGGTCGTCGCGGTACTGGTCGATGTGCAGGAACACCTTCACGAAGGCATCCTGCACCGCCTCATCGGCATCCGCCGGATTGCGCAGATACTGAAACGCCACCCGGAGAGCGCGGCGCTGAAGGAGGGCTACCAGTGCCCCGAACCGTTCACGCGCCTGATCGCGGTCGCCCTGCGCGACGAGCGCCTTGATCTCCGCGGCCACGACCGACGTCGGCGACGGATGCGTGTCGCCGCCAGCGGGGCGGGGAGAGGCGACGGCGTCGGGTGCGGGACGTCCTGCCATGATGAGTTACGGGGAAGCCGTTACGTTTGTTTACCTGAACGGGCGGTGAGCCGAATACCGGGAAATCCCGTGCAGCTCGCTTCGGACACATTCTAGCAGGAACGCATGTCTCCGACTGTAAGTTGTTGACTTGTCGAGTTTCCCATCTGTACGATCGCGCTTTCGTCTGCCGCCGGCGCATCAGGCGGTCGAGGAGTCATCACGTATGAGTACGCTACAGGCGGTCTCGGGGCTCGACGCACAGGGGATTCGTTCTACCAAGCCGGTCCATTTCAATCTGCCGGCCGCGACGTTGTACGAGTTCGCCCTCAATCGGCATGAAGGCATCGTGGCCGAGGAGGGACCGCTGGTCTGCCGCACGGGCGCTCACACCGGGCGTTCGCCAAACGACAAGTTCGTGGTCGAGGAGCCGGAAAGCCAGGGCAACATCTGGTGGGGCAAGGTCAACAGGCCGATGCAGTCCGCCCACTACGAGGCCCTTCGGGCCGATGTCGTGGCGTATCTGGGTCAGCAGGAGCTCTTTGTCCAGGACCTGTACGCCGGCGCCGACCCGACATACCGCCTGCCGGTTCGCTTCATCCAGGAGTACGCCTGGCACAACCTGTTCGTCCGCAACCTGTTCATCGTGCCGCCGGCCAGCGCGCTCGCCGGCTTCAAGGCCGAGTTCACCGTGTTCACGGCGCCCGGTTTCAAGGCCGATCCGGCCCGGCACGGCACGCGGTCCGATGTCGTCATCGCCCTCAATCTGGCTGCGCGCGAGGTCATCATCGCCGGCACGAGCTACGCCGGCGAGAACAAGAAGTCCATCTTCACGGTGCTCAACTACGTCCTCCCGCTGAAGGACGTGCTGGCCATGCACTGCTCGGCCAACGTTGGCAAGGCCGGCGACACGGCGCTCTTCTTCGGTCTGTCGGGCACCGGCAAGACCACGCTGTCGAGCGATCCCGACCGCCGGCTCATTGGCGACGACGAACACGGCTGGAGCGACCGTGGCGTGTTCAACTTCGAAGGCGGCTGCTACGCGAAGATGATCAAGCTCTCGGCCGAAGCCGAGCCGCAGATCTTTGCCGCCACCCGCGGCTTTGGCACCGTGCTCGAGAACGTGGCCATCGATCCGGTCACCCGCGCGCTCGATTTCGACGATGCCTCGCTCACCGAGAACACGCGGGGAGCCTACCCGATTGAGTTCATCGACGGGGCCGTGCTCGAAGGCATGGGCGGGCACCCCGAAAACATCGTCATGCTCACGGCCGACGCTTATGGCGTGCTGCCGCCCATCGCGCGCCTCACGCCGGAAGGCGCGATGTACCACTACCTCTCGGGCTACACCGCCAAGGTGGCCGGTACCGAGAAAGGGGTGACCGAGCCGACGGCCACGTTCAGCACGTGTTTCGGGGCGCCGTTCCTGCCGCTCAATCCCAACGTCTACGCCCGGCAGCTCGGCGAGCGCATTGCGAAGTACCAGTCGAAGGTGTGGCTGGTGAACACGGGCTGGACGGGGGGACCGTACGGCACGGGGCGCCGCATGAAGATCGCCCACACGCGCGCCATGATTCGAGCGGCGCTTTCGGGCGGGCTCGATCACGTGGGCTATCAGCGCCACCCCATCTTCAACATCGACATGCCGACCAGCTGTCTCGACGTGCCGTCGGCGGTGCTCGATCCGCGCGGCACGTGGGCCGACCCGGCGGCCTACGACCAGCAGGCCGAGCGCCTGGCGAAGATGTTCATCGAAAACTTCAAGTCCTTCGAAGCCGATGTGGCTCCGGAGGTGAAGACGGCCGGCCCCCGCGTCTGACGCGAACGGCCTCGTCAGCTTGACCGCGGAAGACCGGCGATGTGCTGGTCTTCCGCATTCCCGCCTGCCCGTCACCATGTCACAGTTCGAACCTGTCATCGGCCTGGAGATTCACGCGCAGCTCCTGACCGGGACCAAGATTTTCTGCGGCTGTCCCACCGCCTTCGGGGCGCCACCCAACACACACGTCTGTCCGGTGTGCCTCGGGCTGCCCGGTGCCCTGCCCGTGCTGAACACGCGCGCCGTCGACATGGCCATCACGGCGGCCCTGGCGCTTGGCTGCGACGTGCAGCCACGCTCCGTGTTCGCGCGGAAGAACTACTTCTATCCGGACCTGCCGAAGGGCTACCAGATTTCACAGTACGAGTGGCCGCTGGCGCAGGGCGGCGGCATCGACATCGAGGTGGAGGGCACGCGCCAGTTCGTGCGGCTCACGCGCATCCACATGGAAGAGGACGCCGGCAAGTCGCTGCACGAGGGGTTCGCGGATTCGGACCGCAAGCCCTATCTGGACTACAACCGCAGCGGCGTGCCCCTCATTGAAATCGTGTCGGAGCCCGACATGCGTTCCGCCGCCCAGGCCGCCACGTTCTTCGAGCGGCTGCGGCAGCTGCTTGTGTGGCTGGGCGTCAACGACGGCAACATGGAAGAAGGCAGCCTGCGCTGCGACGCCAACGTGTCGGTGCGTCCCGCCGGCAGCACCACACTCGGGACGAAGACGGAAATCAAGAACGTCAACTCGTTCCGTTACCTGCAGAAGGCCATCGACTACGAAATCGGCCGCCATATCGACGTGCTCGAACATGGCGGGCGCATTGTCCAGGAAACGCGCCTGTTCGACGCGGCGCAGGGCAAGACCTATTCGATGCGCAGCAAGGAAGAAGCGCACGACTACCGCTACTTCCCGGAGCCCGACCTGCCGCCCGTGGTCATCGAGGACAGCCGCCGCGATCACCTGCGCGCGCAGTTGCCCGAACTGCCCGAAGCACGCCGCGACCGGTTCATCCGTGCGCACGGCCTGCCCGCCTACGATGCGGCGCTGCTCACCGAAACCCGTGAGCTGGCCGACTACTTCGAGGCCACGGCGGCGGCCTGCGGCAATTCGAAGGCGGCCAGCAACTGGGTGATGGGCGAGGTACTGCGCGTGGCCAAGGAACGGGCCATCGAAGTACGCGACCTGCCGGTCACGCCCGACGCCCTGGGCGGACTCATCCGGCTGGTGGAGCAGGGGACGCTCAGCAGCACCGTGGCCAAGGAGGTGTTCGGACGTATGTACGAGTCCGGCCGCCGCGCCGAAGATATCGTGGCGGCCGAAGGGCTGGCGCAGGTCTCCGACACCAGCGCGCTCGCGCCGCACGTGCAGGCCGTGGTGGAGGAGCACCCCGACGTCATCGCGGAAATTCGCGCCGGCAAGGACCGGAAGTTCCAGTTCCTCGTCGGGCAGGTGATGAAACGCAGCCGGGGCAAGGCCGATCCGAAGGTGGTGACGGCACTGCTCAAGGACGCCATCGGATAGGCGCGGACCGCTGCCTGCAGCCGCGCTGGATCCGAGTACACTACGGCCCGTGATCGAGACGCAGAACCTGGGGAAGGCTTACGGCGACGGCTTTTTCGCGCTGCGCAATCTCACGCTCACGATCGAGAAGGGCGAGTTCGTCTTCTTCACCGGCGCCAGCGGCGCCGGCAAGACCACGCTGCTGAAGCTGCTCCTCCTGCAGGAACGCCCCACGGAGGGCGACGTCGTCGTGGCCGGGCGCAACCTGGCGCGGTTGTCACCACGCGACGTGCAGGCCTATCGCCGCACGGTGGGCTTCGTCTTCCAGGACTTCAAGCTCATTCCCACCAAATCCGTGTTCGAGAACGTGGCGTTTGCGCTGCAGGTCATTGGCGTGCCCATCGAGCAGCAGCGGCGGCGGACGTACCAGGTGCTGAAATGGGTCGGGTTGCAGCACCGCCTCCAGGCCTTCCCGCAGGAGCTCTCGGGCGGAGAACAGCAGCGTGTCGCCATTGCCCGGGCGCTCGTCAACGATCCGCAGCTGGTACTGGCCGATGAACCCACCGGCAACCTGGACCCCGAGCTGTCCATCGAGATCATGAAGCTGTTCCGCGAGATGAACACGCGCGGGACGACGGTGCTCGTGGCCACGCACAATCCGGAGTTGATCCGCTTCGTCGGCAAGCGCCACATCCACCTGGATCACGGCCGCGTGGCAGGCGTGGAGCCGCCACTGTGAGCGTGCTGGCCTACAGCCTGCGCGAAGCGCTGGCCAGCCTTCGCCGCGGCGGGCGTGGTGCCGTGATGTCGATGGGCACCATTGCCATTGCGTTCCTTGCGCTGGGCGGCTTCCTGCTGGCCACCACCAACCTGCAGCGGTTGGCCCAGCGCTGGATGGAGTCGGCCGAGGTCTCGGTCTATCTCCACGATGACGCCGGCGACAGCGTACGGACGGCGGTGGCCGATCACCTGGCCGCGCAGCCGGACGTGCTCCGTGCGGACTTCATTTCCCGGCAGGATGCGCTGGCACGATTCCGTACGGATTTTCCCGAACTGGCAGACGTCGCGACAGGACTCGAGGGCAACCCGTTTCCCGCGTCGTTCGAGGTACGGATTCGTCCGGGCGCGCAAGTGGCCGACCGCGCCGCAGCCCTCGCGGCATCGGTGAGCCGCGTGGATGGCGTGGCCGATGTGCAGTTCGACCGGCGCTGGCT
>CAZZGM010000043.1:0-13368 GCA_964653955.1 uncultured Bifidobacteriaceae bacterium
CGATCCGGTGTCTGTGCCGCCGCGGGCACGGACAGCACGAGCGCCAGCAGCGTTGCGGGGACGGCCGTGCGCAGGATGGAGCGGGCGATGGTCATCGTTGGAGCCTCGGTGCCGGCGTGTGCGGTCAGTCCTGTGGCAGGACGGTGAGTTCGACGCGGCGATCCTTCGGGAGGAAATGACCGACCGCCGAGCGGATGTCCTCGGGCGACACGGCGCGATACCGCGCCAGATCCTCCTCGAAGTAGTCGGGCATGCCCGTGGCCGTGTAGTAGCTGTTCAACTGATCGGCTTTGCCGTAGAAACCGCCCGTCCGTTCCATGCGGCGATAGAACGACGCCTCGATCTGGTTGAGCGCGCGCGTCATTTCGCGCGACTCCGGTGCCGCAGCCGCCAGGCGCGCAATCTCTTCGTCGATGACCGTTTGAATGGCATCGAGCGACTGCCCCGGCCGCGCCGTTGCCACAATCATGTAGACGCCGCCCAGCGCCCGCGACTGCTGGAACGCCGACACGTCCTGCGCAATCTGCATGTCGTAGACGAGCCGCCGGTAGAGCCGCGAGTTCTTGCCGCCCGTCAGCAGCTCCGACACGATGTCGAGCGTGGCGTCGCCGGGCGCGTAGAGTGCGGGCGTGTGCCAGGCGAGATAAAGCCGCGGCAACTGCACACGATCGCTGAGCGTCTTGCGCTTCACTTCGGTCAGTGCCGCCGGCGCGGGTGCCTGCGGCGGAATGTCCGGCCCGCGCGGGATGGCGCCAAACCACTTCTCGACCAGCGCGCGCGTCGCGTCGATGTCGATGTCACCCGCCACGACCAGGCTGGCGTTGTTTGGCGCGTAGTACATCTTGAAGAACTCCACCACGTCTTCCAGGCTGGCTGCCGAGAGATCGTCCATGGAGCCGATGACGGGCCAGCTGTAAGGGTGGCCCGCCGGGTAGAGCAGGTTGCTCAGCTCGAGGAAGGCCTGACCGTACGGCGCGTTGTCGTAGCTCTGACGTTTCTCGTTCTTGACGACATCGCGCTGGATGTCGAGCTTGGGTGGCGTGAGCGTGGCCAGCATGTAACCCATGCGGTCCGACTCGAGGAACAGCGCCAGTTCGAGGGCGTTGCTGGGGACGTCCGTCACGTAGTTGGTGCGGTCTTCGGTGGTGGAGCCGTTGTTGTTGCCGCCCGCGGCCTCGAGCCAGTTGTCGAACGCGCCTTCGGGCACGTGTTCGGATCCGCCGAACATGATGTGTTCGAACAGGTGCGCAAACCCGGTCCGTCCCGCTTTTTCGCGGCCCGAGCCGACGTGATACCAGACGTTGACCGCGGCCACGGGCACCGTGCGGTCCTGGTGCAGGATGACGTGCAGGCCGTTGGGCAGCGTGAACTCGGTGTAGGGCACCGTCAGGGCGCCGTCGCCTGCCGCCGCGGGAGCCTGGGCCGCCGAAGGCATGCTGCCGGCCAGCCATGCCGCCGCCACGATTCCGAACAGCCGTCTCGACATGGTTGGTATTGTCGCCGCAAAACCGGCGTTCCGGGCAGTCATCCGTCCCACCATCCGCTATACTTGCTGTCCTTCCGATGTCCGTGTCGCCCCTTGTTGCCGTCATCATGGGCTCCACCTCCGACTGGGACACGATGGCCCACGCCGTGCAGGTGCTCGAGCGGTTCGAAGTGCCCTACGAAAAGGCCGTGGTTTCGGCGCATCGTACGCCCGTGTGGATGGCGGAGTTTGCGCAGGCCGCGGAGTCGCGTGGGGTGCAGGTGATCATTGCCGGCGCCGGCGGTGCCGCGCATCTGCCGGGCATGGTGGCCGCGCACACCGTGCTGCCCGTGCTGGGTGTGCCGGTGCAGAGCGCCGCGCTCAACGGGCTCGACTCGCTGCTGTCGATCGTGCAGATGCCGGGTGGCGTGCCCGTGGCCACGCTGGCCATCGGCAAGGCCGGCGCCACCAACGCCGGACTGCTGGCGGTGTCGATTCTGGCGCCCAGCCGGCCCGACCTGCGCGAGCGCCTTCACCGCTTCCGCGAACAACAGACCGCCGACGTGCGCGCTGCCGAGCTGCCGTGAATCGTATTGTCCTGCCGGGCGGTACCATCGGCGTGCTGGGCAGCGGTCAACTGGGCCGCATGATGGCGCTCGAAGCGCGCCGGATGGGCTATCGCGTCCATACGCTGTCGCCCGGCGTCGACACGCCCACCGGACAGGTGGCCGACGTCGAAATCACCGCCGAGTACGACGACATCGATGCCATCCGCACGTTTGCCCGCGGTGTGGACGTGGTCACCTTCGAGTTCGAAAACGTGTCGTCCGCGGCCACCGATGCGGCGGCGGAACTGGCACCGGTCCGGCCGTCGGGTAGTGCGCTGCACATCACGCAACAACGCGCGCGCGAGAAGGCGTTTCTCGGCGATCGCGGCTTCCCGGTGGCACCCTTCGCCCGCGTACAGTCGCTGGACGAACTGGCCGTGGCACTCGGCAGCGTCGGTCTTCCGGCCATCGTCAAGACGGCCAACTTCGGGTACGACGGCAAGGGGCAGCACCGCATCGACGCCATCGAGCAGGCCGAAGGTGTCTGGAGCCTCATTGGCCACCAGGAAGCCATCGTCGAACGTATCATCGACTTTGCGTGCGAAATTTCCGTGGTGGCCGCGCGCGGGCTCGACGGTGCGATGGTGGATTACGGCGCCGTCGAGAACCAGCACGTCAATCACATCCTCGATTTGTCGATGAGCCCGGCGCGGGTGCCGGTAGAAGTGGCGGCCGAAGCTGCCGCACTCACGCGACGTGTGATGGAAGAGTTGGGCTACGTCGGTGTGTTGTGCGTGGAGTTCTTCGTGACGCGCGATCATCGTCTGCTGGTCAACGAAATCGCGCCGCGGCCGCACAACTCGGGCCATCTCACCATCGAAGCGGCAGCCACCAGCCAGTTCGAACAGCAGGTACGTGCCGTGTGTGGTCTGGCGCTCGGGTCCACGGCGCAGCCGCGGCCGGCGGCCATGGTCAACCTGCTTGGCGATCTCTGGACGTCGGGCACGCCAGACTGGGACGCAGCGCTGTCGATTCCCGGTGTGTCGCTGCACCTGTACGGCAAACCCGATCCGCGCCTCGGGCGGAAGATGGGGCACATCACGGTGGTGGCTGATACGGTGGACGAAGCGGCAGAGCGTGCGCTGGCAGCGCGCGCCGTGCTGTGACGATGCCGCGCGTCTGCTCAGCGCAGCGCCGACTCGACGATGGCATCGAAGACGAGCGCGTCGGGTACTGTTTCCCCACCTTGCGGCTGCGGACGCGCACCCCACTGGACAATGACCATGCGCGCGGTGGGATCGATGTGGATGAACTGTCCGTGGATGCCCTCGGCGGTGTAGGCGCCGTTCTTCACTGACAGCGCCGTCGTTGGTGGCCACCACAGCAACCCGTAGGGCGTGACGCCGTCGGTGAGCGTGCCATGTGCCCGGCCCATGGTCGTGCTCCACGACTCCGGCAGCACGCGCATGTCGCCGGCCACACCATCTTCCAGGACGAACTGGCCGAAGCGCGCGTAGTCGCGCAGCGTCGCGTTCAGCCCGCTGCCGCCTATCTCCGTGCCATCGGGTGAATCCAGCCACCATAGCGCCTCGGCTTCCATACCTGCCGGTTGCCAGATGCGTTGCTCCAGATATTCGGCCAGCGGCATGCCCACCACGCCGCGGAGAGCCTCGGCCAGCACCTGCGTTTCGCCGGTGGAGTAACGCACGCGCGTGCCCGGTGCCGCGTCGCGCGGCAGCGATGCCATCAATCCCATGATCGAACCGCGCCGCTCGGACAACTGCAGGTCGAGCATCCGGCGCCGGTCCGACGCCGGGTCGGTGTAGACCTCGCTGAACGCCACGCCCGACGACATCTTCAGCAGGTGCTCGAACGTCACGTCCTCGTACGCGGAGCCTTGAAGCACGGGAACGAAACGGGTGACGGGCACATCGAGTGACGTCAGCCGTCCTTCGTGGAGCGCCGCGCCCGCCAGCGTGGCCAGCACCGACTTGGCAATGGACATCGACATCCAGCGTGTCTGCGACGTGTTGCCGTAGCGATAACGCTCGAGGACGATGGCGCCGTCTTTCAGGACGAGGAGGCCGGCAATGCGGTTGGCTTCCAGCAGTTCATCGAACGAGAACGTGCGCCCGTCGTGGGTGACCGCCGGCAGCACGAGTGGCGGCCCCGCCGGCAGCGGGCGCCGGGTGGAAGAGGGCGCAATCGCTCGCGTGGGGAACAGGCGGTGCGTGTTGCGGAACGTCGCGACAGCCTGTTCCGGCGACAGCACGCCGTCCCATATCTGGCGGGCCTCGCCAATGGGCTCGTGTTCGTGCGGGTAACCAGCCGCCGCTGGCGCAGGAGCGGAACGGCAGGCCGCCAGCAGGACCGCCAGCAATACGGACGCGAGCACACGAGTGGAAGTCATCGGCGCGTCATTATCCGTCGAGGATGTCGAACGAAGCCCCGACGGCCTCACTGTGGCTTCTGCTGCGGGACCGGCAGCTTGCGGCGCTGAAGGTCGCGTTCGCGGTCCAGATAACGTTCGCCGCTGGTGATCCACGACGTGGCCGGCGCGCCGGTGAGGTAGTGATCGAACCACTCGAAGATGCGATGGTGGTAGTCGATCTGATTGGCCTTTCGCCGCAGCGCGTGGGCCTCGCCCCCGTATTGCAGCAGCACCACGTTCGTGCCGGCGCGGCGCGCGATGTTGTAGAGCTCCACGCCCTGGTGCCAGTGCACGGTGCCGTCGTTGTCGCCGAACATCACGAGCAGCGGCGTCTTCATGGTGTGGGCACGGAAGACCGCCGAGTTCTGGATGTAAGCCTGGAGGTCTTCGTACAGCGGCACGACCATGCGCTGCTGGCCGGTTTCGATGTGATCGGTTTCGGCAACGCCGGTCAGCCAGTGGTGATTGCCGTAGTTGCTCACCAGGTTGGTGATGGGCGCACCCGCCACCGCCGCCGCAAACGTGTCGGTATGCGTGGCCAGGTAGACGCTGTCGAAGCCACCCCACGAGTGCCCGAGGATGCCCACTCGCGCGGCGTCCGCCACGCCCATCTGCACCAGCCGCTGCACGGCCGGCACCACCGACTCCACCACCGACACACCCGGCTGTCGTGGCGTGAACGCAATGTCGGGTTGCAGGTAGATGTAGCCGCGGGTGGTGAACGCCGCGGGGTTGTAGTACTGGCGTTCGTCCGGCATCGAAAACTGGTGGACGTTGTCCGACAGCCGCTCGTACATGTAGACGACCATCGGATATCGTTTGCCCGGCTCGTAACCAGCCGGGTAGTAGACGCTCGCCTGGAGCGCCTTGCCGCGCGCATTCTTGAAGTCGACGACGTCGCCGCGGCCCCACGCGTACTCCGTCATGAACGGATTGGTGGCGGACACCTGCCGGGCACCGGCCATCGAGCTGTCGCCGACGAAGTAGTCCGGCGAATCGTCGAACGCCTGAACCACGTAGGCGTAGCGATCGGCGTCTTTCGCCCTGGCCAGCCGATCCACTCTCTTGTCCAGCCACACGAGCGAGGTGACTGACGTGGCCGACGGGGCACCCGGCGCGATGCGCGCGAATCCTGACTTCTTCGAACGTTTGCCGAACGTCGAAACGACGAGTGGCTTGTCGCGATCGATGAACGTCTCGTCCACATCCAGGCGGACGTAGCGATGACGCACGTTGCCAGATGCGCCATCGGTAAGCCGCGTCGCCGCCGAACCATCCGGCTTGACCTCCCAGATGTCGAGCTCGTCGTACAGCAGCACCGCCGCGTCTTCCTGCGTCCAGCCCGCGACGCCAAACGGCGGCTTGTGCGGACCCGTTTCGTCGAATTCGACATCGATGAACGATGTCTTCACGCCGGTCGTGATGTTTGTATGCCGCCCCGTCGCAAGGTTCATCGTCCAGTAGTGGTCGTCCTTGACGTAGAGCAGATAGCGGCCCGCCGCGCTGACCCGCAGGTGGCTGTCCTCGATGCGGGTGATCGGCGCCGACCGTTCGCCGGTCCGCAGGTCCACGACCCACGCGTTGGCGTAGATGCGGCCGATGCTGCGTTCCATCGCGAAGGCGTTGGTGTCGACGACGAGCGCCTGCGGCTGATGCGGCACGGGCGATGCCTCTTCGCCCAACGTATTGGCAATACGCACCAGCCTGGCATCGTCGATCCACCAGGCCGCCAGCATCGAGCGCCGGCGGTCGCTGGCTGCGTCGATTCCCTGGCGCGCCATCACGATGGTGTCCGTGGGATGCCACACCTGCACGTCGGGCATCTCGTTGGGATCCGTACTGGTGGCGGCGACGCGGCGTGACATGGACGTGTCGGCGGGGCGGGTTGGCGTCTCCGGCCACGGCGCCACGCCGACATAAAGCCGCGATCCGTCTTCGGACCAGCGCGGCGCACGGAAACGGACCACACGAAGGTCGGGTGCCAGACTGGCTGTTGCGGCGTCGAGCACGTGAGTGCGTGTCGGCTGGTTCGCCACGTCCGGCCAGGCCATGACGACATGCGTGGGGCCTTCGCGGCCGTCTGTCGTCTGCGCGCGCAGCACCGCCAGCGATGCGGAATCCTTCCGCCAGGCCAGACCGGAGTAGGTGGAGGACGAGGAGTCGAGGCTGCGGAGCGTGCCGGTGGCGGTGTCGAGCAGGTGGATGCCGTTGCCGACGCCGCCGTCGACGGTGACCACGAATGCGAGGAGCGAACCCGGATCCTGCCAGGCGATCTCCGATACGTGACCAAACGTGGTGTCGCGTCCCGTCGCCAGTTCACGAACGACGAGCGTTGCTCCGGGCGCTATGGTTTCATTCGATGCCGCAGCCGGAGTCGTTGCGCTCGATGCCGGCTCGGGCGCGTAGCGTCTGAACGCGAGGTGCGTGCCGGAAGGACTGAAGGTGAACGATTCGACGCCGTCGACCACGGTTTGCGTGCCCGTCGACAGTTCGAGCAGGCCAAGCTTCCGGTGCGCGGGCTTTCGCTCCCTGCGCAGGCGCGCTTCCTGTTCCTCCGACAGGCCAATCGACCACGCCAGCCACTTCGAGTCGCTCGAGAAGGCCGCCTGCGCACCGAATGGCAACACGATGGCGTCGCCTCCTTCGCTCGGCCTGACGTGCAGTTCGTTCTGCCTGTTCGCGCGCGTGATGCCGTAGACCAGCCAGCGTCCATCGGGCGACAGCGGTGTGCGCTCGGCCGCGAGCTGTTCCCAGCGGCCGTAGTCCTGCGGCTGGAGAGGCTGAGGCTGTGCCTGCCGCGCCTGCGGAACGGTTGGAACCAGGATGGCCAGGGCGGCGGCAATCGCGGCGCACGTGCGGGCGAAGGCGAAACGGGGCATGGCTGAACTCCGGAAAGGGACGAGTCGTGTGGATGTTACTCGCGCAGGCGGGCCACGGCGTCGAGGATGAGATCGAGGCCGCGCTCGAACTCGCCCTCCAGTGCGCCGGTCGAACATGGCGGCATGTCGGCCATGGCTGCGGCCATCACCTCGCGCAGATGCGGGTAGCCCTCGTCGGGAATCTGTGCCGTCATCTCGACCGCCGCGTCGGGCATCTGGGCGCTGTCGAGCGACCAGTGCGTTTCCTGCTGGATGAAGCCGTAGATGTAGCTGTCGATCAGCAGGAAGGCGCGATAGGCGCTGACGGGGCTGAAACCGTCCTCGCGCAACAGGCCCAGCACGGCATCCGCGTAGCCCAGGCGTACCGGGCTCGGCTGGTGGATGCGCGACTCGAAGAAGGTGGCGGCCCAGCGGTGGTGCAGGAATACACGGCGGGCCGAGAGCGCGCGTGCCCGCATCGCTTCACGCCAGCCGGTACCAGGCGGCGGGACCTCGATTTCCGTGATGACCAGATCCAGCAGGCCGTCGAGCAGCGCATCCTTGCCGTCGACGTGTTTGTAGAGCGACATCGCCTCGACGCCCAGCGCACCGGCCAGTCGGCGCATCGAGAGCGCCTCGATGCCGGCCTTGTCGGCGAGCCGGAGCGCCGCCCGCAGCACGCGGTCGCAGCTGAGCGGCGATCGCGGTTCGAACTGCCGGGGTTTGATCTTCGTCATGGTCATTCAGGCCTGCCGGCTTGACGAGCTTACACCGTAAGCCCTATAACAGCTTACGGCGTAAGCTTGCGAGGGCCGGCGCCGTCAGGAGTCTCGTGGGAAGGGCGGCCGGTTTCCGAAGCGCCCGTTCCGCAGGACCGGGCTGGAACACGCCGTTGAGCATCGATGTCGACACCTGAGTGTCCGTTGAGACGTCCCACTGGTTGCCATGCGTAGCGTATCCGAGAGCGGCCGATCGATGAAGGCCGCCGTCTATCACCACTACGGGCCGCCCGAGGTGGTCCGTGTCGAGGACGTGCCCAGACCGGATCCGCGGGACGAGGAGGTGTTGATTCAGGTGCGAGCCACCACCGTGTCGTCCGGCGACTGGCGCGTGCGCAGCCTGGAGGTCCCCAGAGGGTTCGGCCCGCTCGCCCGCCCCATGTTCGGCGTTCGCCGGCCGCGCCAGCCGATTCTCGGCACCGAACTGGCCGGCACCATTGCCGCCGTTGGCCGCAACGTCACGCGGTTCCGGATCGGGCAGGCCGTGTTCGCCTTTCCCGGCACCGACATGGGCGGCCACGCCGAGTTCCGGACGATGGCGGAGGATGGACGGGTGGAGTTGATGCCGCCCGGGTTCACGTTCGAGGAGGCCGCGGCGTTGTCGTTTGGCGGCACCACCGCGCTCTACTACCTGCGCGACAAGGCGGGACTGGTACGGGGCGACAGCGTGCTGGTGGTCGGCGCCTCGGGTACGGTGGGGAGCGCTGCCGTGCAGATTGCGCATCACCTGGGCGCCCGTGTCACCGGCGTCACCAGCACCGCCAACGTCGAGCGTGTTGCCGACCTCGGCGCTCTCCGCGTCATCGACTACACGGTGGACGATCTGCTGGCCACGCCCTACACCTACGACATCATTCTCGACACCGTCGGACGCGCGGGCGCGGCCGACTACCAGCCGCTGTTGAAGCCCGGCGGGCGTGTGCTGCTGGTGGCGGCGTCACTGCCGCAGATGCTTGGCGGCATGTGGCGGTCGCTGACGGGACGGGGCCGCGTGCGGACGGGCCCGGCGCGCGAGCGGCGGGAAGATCTTCGCGATCTGAAAGAACTGGCCGCGGCCGGACGGTTCCGTCCGTTGCTCGATCGCAGCTATCCGCTCGACCGCATTGTCGATGCGCACGCGCATGCCCAGTCCGGGCGCAAGCGCGGGAGCGTCGTCGTCACGATGTGAACGCGGCTGCGAAGTGGAGCACAGGCCCGAACGGTCAGGCCGTCGGCACGGTGCCACCGTCGATCACGTACTCCGTGCCGGTGATCGATCCCGCGCGCGGCGACACGACGAACGCAATCAGGTCGGCCACTTCGCGCGGCGTTGCCGGCCGCCCCAGCGGAATACCGCCGAGTGCGTTCATGATGATCTGCTTGCCGCCTTCGTAGTCCGTGCCGGCGTCGGTGGCAAGCCGCCCGGCCAGGGCCACGGCCGCCTCGGTTTCCACCCAACCGGGTGAGACACGAACGACACGCACGCCCTTCGGCGTCACCTCCTTCGACAGGGACTTGCTGTAGGTTGCCAGGGCGGCTTTCGCGGCCGCGTACGCCGTTGTCGATTCGGGAAGCGGCAGCTCGTGCTGGATCGAGGTGACGTGGACGATGACGCCCGTCCCCTGAGCGAGCATCGCGGGCAGCAACACGCGGTCGAGCCGGACCGCGGGCATCAGGTTGAGATCGATCTCCCGCCGCCATTCGGCGTCGCCGAGCGCGGCGAATCCGCCGGCTGGCGCCTGCGAGCCGCCAAGCACGTGGACGATGATGTCGATGCCGCCGAGCGTCTCGAGCGCGAACCGGGCGATACGGGTGCACCCTTCGGCCGTGGTTGCGTCGGCCGCGATGTAGTGCACGCCAGCGGGCGCTTCACCAGGGACCGAGCGAGCCGTTGTCACCACCGTGGCGCCGTTCTCGTGCAGGACGTCGACGAGAGCGGCGCCGATGCCTTTCGTGCCGGCGGTCACGAGCACGCGCAGACCGGAGATGTTCAGGTCGAAGCTCATGCCGTGATCTCCAGCCGCGCGATCGCGTTGCCGTCCAGTGTGAAGTGGAATTGCAGCGTCGCGGGACTCCCCGGGAAGTCACCGCTGACCCGTGCCGTGACGAGGGTTTCGTGGCCGGTCGTCTCCTGCGTCAGGGGTTCACTCGTATAGTGGTACTGCTCCGCCGCGGCGGTTTTCCAGCGGGCGATTGCAGCATGACCGCGGTACGTGCGCTGTTCGTCAACGACGACCGCGTTTTCGAGAAAGCAGCGGGCTACTGCATCAGCATCGAGGCTGTCGGCGGCGAAGTAATCGGCGATTGGCGGAGGCAATACGAGTCCCGCATGTGATGTTGCGCTCATGAATCCAGTAGTACGGCAGGACCTTGGGTGCCACAAGAACGCACGGAAAAGTGGGGGACTTACCTGTGAGTAAGGAGAGACACACACCAGCGTCGGCCGCCGCCGGAATCGAAGACGCCATCCGCATGCTGGAGGGGCGCTGGAAACTCGTGATTCTCTTCCACCTGTTTGGTGGCAGGACGCTGCGGTTTTCGGATCTGGAGCGCGCGGTCCCCGGTGTGTCGCAGAAGATGCTGGCGCAGCAACTGCGACAGCTCGAGCGCGACGGGCTCGTCACGCGTACGGTGTATCCGGAGGTGCCGCCGAGGGTCGAGTATCACCTCACGGACTGGGGCCAGTCCCTGTGTCCGGCGCTCGATCAGCTTTTGACCTGGGGCGAAGGCCGGCCAGGTCAGAACAATGACGACAACGCGCCACACAAGTGAACTGAGGGGCTGGCGGACGATTTCTGGAAAGCCCGTTGATGACTGCGCCAACGGCGCTGCATTGTTCGAACGATGCCGATTGCGAGCCGATCGTTGCTGATCGGCAAGCCGCCACTACGCGTCACACAGGCGAACTGAGGGGCTAGGAGGTTGCTGAAAGCGGCAACCTCAAAGGCACAAGGCAAAAGGCACAACCGGCGTTTCAGGCCCAATCGGCGCCGTGTTCCGCCTTCTGCCTTCCGCCTTCCGCCTTCCGCCTTCTGCCTTTTGCCTTTTGCCTTTTGCCTTCTAGTGTCCCCAGGGCGCTGGCGGTTCATCCACCGGCGTCGTCAAATCGAACTCCACGCGCAGCAGGCGGCCGTTCGGTCGGGAGAGCTCGTAGACGAAGCGGCGTTCCGGTTCGAGCTCCATTGCCCACGTGTTTTCGAGTGACGCGGTGAGGCCTTCGCGGCGAAAGAGATCGATGGACTCCTGGTCCACCGGAAACTCCAGGCGCATGGGCGTGCCCACACTCGCCGTTTCCCCTCCATACATCGTCACCGCATCGTCCGTGCCGTCTTCGTGGCGGTGATCGTGTTTCAGGCGGAGGCCGGTGTCGGTGCGTGTCAGCACCCAGGTGCGGCTGCGGTTTTCGCCGACGTGGAACGGCACCTTCACTTCGTGGTCGTTGCACTCCCTGACGTGCATGACGAGTTGTTGCCCGTCGAACGGATCGTTGTCCTGCTGCGGCGTGTTGGTGACGAGGCGCCCGGCGAAGGCCTGGCCGCAGTGATTGGACAGGTTGGTCAGGAACATCGAAGCGAACTCGGTGTTCGCGGCTTCCGCTGCCGCGGGTGCCGGTGCATCGGGAGCGGCGCCGCAGCCGGTGGCGAGTGCTGCGGCAAGCAGGGCCGCGGCAACCGCCCGGGTGGAGGTGAATTTGCGCATGGAGGTCAATGTGCGGATGACGGTCATGCGTATCACTGCTCAGGGCCGGGCGGCGTTACCGAGGATGTGGGACGGGTGCCCTTGAGAATCCACCGCTGGATACGCCGGCCGTTGCCGGCTTCTCCGGTGTACATGCGGTTCTGCGAGTCGATGGCAATCATGTGCGCGCGGATGAACTCGCCCGACTGGCGGCCGGGGCGGCCGAAGCGATCGAGGATGGCGAGGTCGCTGCGGCGCAGGATCCACACCCGCTGGTTGGTGCCGTCGATGAGATAGAGCAGGCTCTGTTCCGGGTCGCGTGAAAACTGGAGGCTGAAGCCGCTGCCCGAGCCGCCGGTTTCGGGCCGGACGAACCGCTCCATCAGGTACTCGCCGTTCTGGCGGAACACCTGGATGCGGTTGCCGCGGCGATACGATACATAGATGAGGCCGTCCTTCGAACCGACCAGGCCGTGCAGCGTCGAGTACTGCTTCGGCGGATCGTCCACGCGCACCGGGTAGTTGTATTTCTCCGTGTCGTCGGGCGGCTTGCCATAGGCGCCCCAGTGGCGCAGGTACCTGCCGGTGGCGGCGTCGAAGACGATGACGCGTTTGTTGCGGTAGCCGTCGGCAATGAAGATTTCGTTGGTCTTGGGCTCGACGTAGAAGTTGGCGGGACCGCCCAGGTGATCGGGATCGTTGCTGCCCTTGTTCACGCCGGGCGTGCCGATGGTCATCACGTGTTCGCCGTCCTGCGTGAACTTCATCACGTGGTGGCCGTTGCTCGTGCCCATCCACACGAAGCCGTTGTGGTCGATGTAGATGCCGTGTTCCTGGTCGAACCAGGTGTAGCCGTCGCCGGGACCGCCCCACGAGCGCAGGAGCTTGCCGTCAGCATCCAGTTCGAGCACGGGCGGCGCCGGGATGCAGCAGTCGGCAATGGGCGGTGTGGAGGCCGCGCCGATTTCCTGCGGCGTCAGGCTCGACGGCATGTGGATGATCCACAGGTGGTCGTTGTCGTCCGAGAACAGGCCGCGGATGTCGCCGAGGATCCAGTCGTTGGGCAGCGTCGGCGGCCAGGTGGGATCCACCTCGTAGATGGGCAGGTTGTCGGCGGTGGGCGAGCCGGGCGCGGGCTTGGCGTTGGCGCTTTGCGCGGCCGCGGCGGCGGGCACGAGCAGGCACAGCGCGAGGGCCCCGAGACGCGAGTGGCGTGAGTGGATAGTCGTCACGGCAAGAGCTTACCCGAAGCTGGTGCGGGCGCTACCATGCCCGTGTGGGAGGGGGCTTTCGGCTGAGGCAGCGGCGCTGGTGGCGGAACGGCAGACGCGCGCCGTCGGGCGGTGAGGCGCAGCGCATCGGCGTACCCCGAGCGCAGCACCCGATGTCCGGTTGCCGGCTGGGGCGTGGCGTGGCGAATGGGCAGTGGACGACCCCGGAGTGGCCTGGCCGCCGCGTTCTGGGACTCGCACCGGGTTCACGTCTCTCCGCAACGTTCGGTGCGCTTGCGGGCGTATGCGGAATACCGGGTAGCTCCACCATGCACCTGTCGGCGTTCGGGCCGCATCTCCGGGCCGTACTCGTCGCGCTCGCCGTGCTTCTTGGCGTGTCGGGCTGCGCGACACGTGCG